>JBDSPT010000365.1:0-3866 GCA_039930205.1 Opitutus sp.
GGATATCCGGTTTCGCGATATGATCGATGATGAAGCTGACGTCGGGGCATTGCCGCACGAGCTTCAGCGTGTTCGCGAGCTGGGTGTGATTGATGCAGAGATCGAAGGTCAGTCCGTAGAGGTGTAGCAATTGCACACCGCGCACGAAATCAGGTTGAAGGCAAAATTCAGGATTCGCCTCGAACTGAATGATCCGCCGAATGCCTTTGACCAATGGATTGGCCGCGAGTTGGGCGAGTTCGGCTTCGGCGGCCGCACCTTTTTCCAACGGCGCCCACGGCACAATTCCACTGATGCGCGGATCGACTGCCGCGACCTGTGTGACCCAAGCCGCTTCCTCCTGGTACTGCGCTGGACTGCACTCGCATTGCAGGAAAACCATCTTCGACACAGCGACGTCGCCACACGCTTTCTGGAAATCACTGATCAGGTGATTGCGGTTCAGCAGTGGCAGGTTGGCCAGCCACGGATACGACAACTGGTCGACGTCCCAGATGTGCAGGTGAGTATCAACGATGGGAAAGGAGGGCATGGAGTAGTGGAGTAAAGCGGAGGAGCGCAGGGGACGCGGAACCACAGGATCGGGTCGTTCTCATTCTCATACGCATTCTCGTACTCGAACCTGGTGGAATCTGATTGGGGAAATCTGGAAGTCAGGAACGGAGCCGGAGTGAGTTTGTCGCGAAGGAGACGAAGAGCTGGGGAAGGTGAGAGGGCAATCGGGTGGATTTGTTAAGTGTGAACCCCAGTGATGTTTCAGCGACTGCCGGCGATCTTGGTGTTCTGACCGAGGCCTTCGGGCCCGAGCCCGTTGTAGCCGCCGTCCACAGGCAGATCGGTGCCGGTGATGAAGGACGCGTCGTCGCTGAGCAGAAAGAGCACGGGCGCGGCGATCTCGATGGGATGACCCATGCGGCCGAGCATGTGAAACTGACCCCAGATCGGATCGTAGGTCGCGCGATCGCCTCCCGCGGCCTTGTCGACTTCACGCGTCCAAATCCAACCGGGACTCACGCTGTTCACGCGGATTCGATACGGTGCCAGATCAAGCGCGGCGCAACGCGTTAGTTGAGCCACGGCGCCCTTCGCGGTGTTGTAGGTCCAGCGATTGGGTTGCGCGATCCACGCGGAGATACTTGAAACGTTGACGATCGCGCCGCCGCCCTGCCGTTTCATCGGTTCGGAGACGGACTGGATGAGCGAGGCGAACGCGAAGGGGCCGACGGCGTAGCTGCGTTCGAAGTCTTCGCGCGTAGCATCCAGCCCTTTGGCGATGAACGAAAATGCGTTGTTCACCAAAAAATCGATACGGCCGTGCCGCTCCAGCACGGCAGGCACCAGCGTGCGGCAAAACGTTTCGTCAGCCAGATCTCCGGCGACAATCAGCGGACTAAATCCGGCGGCAGCGAATGACTTCCGGCCCTCCTCGGCATCAACCGGCAAACCGCTGACGACGACGTGAGCGCCTTCGCGAAGAAGCTCCAATGCAATCGCGTGACCGATGCCGTTGGTGCCACCGGTGACCAACGCGACCTTGCCGCGGAAGCGGTCGGAAATCGGAATGCGAGCGAGGGCCGTGATCATGAGGGGCGTGTACCGCTAAGCCGGAACCATGCAGCCGGAATTAACCACGGATTTCACAGATGGTCACGGATGAAGACTTAAGAGCGAAAATGTGGGCAGCATTCTCCCGCATCACCCGGTCCGCGATTGCCTCCATGCTCTGGGGGGCTCGTTCTGCTTCTGAAATATCCGGGCCCATCCGTGTGATCCGTGGTTCAACTGCATGGTTACGGCTATGGGCAAATCACAGCCTTCAAGTCGGTACCGCGGGCGGCGAGCATCCTGCGGAACGCGAGTTCTCCCTCGTCGAGACTGAAGCGCTGCACCCACGAAAGAGCGTCGACTTTGCCGGTCGACATCAGTTCGAGCGCGATCCTGAGCTCTTCGATTTTTGCGGCATACGTGCCGAACACCTGTTTTTCCGGCAGTGTGATGCCGTACGAATCAACGCTCACGGTGTTTTCGTACAGGCCGATCCAGACGGAGGCGCCACCGGGACGAAGCGCGTCGAGCGAGGTCTTCTTCGTCATGCTGCCGCCGACGGCGTCGACGGTCAGATCTGCGCCCTCGCCGTCGGTCGCTTCCGCGAGCACCTTCGCGACGTCCTGCTCGCGAGGATTGATGATGCCGGCGGCGCCGAGTTTTTTCGCCACGGCCAGACGCTCTGGGCTAAGATCCGCCACCACTACGCGGGCGCCCCGCAGGACTTGCAAAGCTTGCTGGCAGAACAAGCCGATCGGTCCGGCGCCGATCACGAGAGCGGTTGTGACGGGCAGATGGCGCGTGAGGTTGACGATATGAATTCCGTTCGCGAGCGGCTCGGCCAGGGCCGCTGCTTCTGCGGGCAAGTTGTCCGGCCACGGAATCAAGCAGCGGGCAGGCACGTTCACGTATTCAGCAAATGCGCCCGGCCGATGCATGCCGAAGATCTGGCGGTGAGCGCAGAGGTGCGTGTCGCCGCGGGTGCAGCGCACGCAACGACCGCACGGTACCAGGGAGTTGCTCACGACCCGCGTGCCCACCGTCCAATCCATCACGTCAGCGCCTAACTGCGCAATCGTGCCGCAAAACTCATGCCCCATGACGAGCGGCGGCGGACGGCGCGGGCTGTGATGTTTAAAGGACTCGAGCTCACTCCCGCAGATGCCGCAGGCCGCCACCCGCAATTGCACCTCGTCGGGTTGTGGAGGAATCACGTCGATTTCACAGCGTTCCAATTGATCAAACGCCGGGTAGCGGAGCACGCGCATGGGGATGGGCATTGGCGTGTCGTTCCTCGCGGTCCAACGCAAGGTCGAAGCCAATGAAAAACGGCTTTCATTTTCATCGCTCGATGCGGCTGAAATCGACCCCGCGAGTTGTCGTTGGAAGCCGTCGCGCCCAGGAAAACTTCGCAACCTCGACCCGCTGATCCACGTCAGGCCGCGCACAACGAATTTGCCGTCGTGGCGCTGGCGCGGCGCGGTCGATTCAGTCGCATTCCGCGGACGCTCTCACTGTAAGACTTCACCCCACCGTTACCCCGTTGATTTGTTTCCTTGTCACTCGCCGTCGCAACGTCGCGCTCGCAGTTTTTTTCACCTTCCGGAAATCTTCCCGCTTAGCGCGGAGGGTTTGCGCGATGGGCGCGCTGCTTCTCAGCGGGAGTCAAGCGATCGCAGAGGTGACACGGGCGACTGGCGCGGGATCGCCCAACCCGTTCTTCGAGAAGTATTGTTTTGAATGCCACGGTAACAAAAAACCGAAAGGCGATATTAGTATTGAGCGACTCGTGACGCGCCCGTCGATCGGACCGCATTTCGACGAGTGGGAAAACGTGGCCGAGATGATGGAAACGATCGAGATGCCGCCGTCGGACGCTGATCTTCAGCCGAGCGACACGGATCGTGGTGAAGCGGTCGCGTGGGTCCGAGGCGCGCTGAAGACGTACGAAACGGAACACGGAGGTGAGCCGGGGCACATTACAGTTCGTCGGCTGACGAGTGGCGAGTACGCGTACGCCATCCGCGACCTCACGGGGATTGATCTTCCATCCGCCGTGGATGCCTCGAGCGACTCGGTCGGGGGCGAAGGGTTTACGAATTTCGGCGACGTTCAGTTTGTGCAGGACGCGACGATCGAACGGTTTCTTGAATCAGCCAAGGGGGTTGCTGATCACGCGGTGATTGGCGCGGGTCCGTTGCAGTTCACGGCAGACACCGGCCGCACGGGAGTGGAGTTGTCGGCGCTCAATCGGATCGACGAACTCTATGCCGCGAATGGCTTTCGGGTGGTCTCAGGTGAAGGTGGGCGGCCGTTTGGAT
>JBDSPT010000366.1:0-4193 GCA_039930205.1 Opitutus sp.
TGTTCAGCACCTGTCTCAATCGCGCGGCATCGCCGACCACGATCGCGGGCAGATCGCGCGAGAGATGCACCGCAAGATCGATACCGCGTTCGCGACAGCGCGGAGCGAAATCATCCACCACCTGCTCGATGCATCCACAAAGGTCGTACGGCTGATGATTCAGGTCGAGGCGACCTGATTCAATCTTCGAGATGTCCAAAATATCATCGATGATTTCGAGCAAAGCATCCGCGTTGATCCGGATGGTCTGGACTGAGTCTCGCGTGTCTTCCGGCAATTTTTCGTCGAGCAGCAAACTGGACAGGCCGATGATCGCATTCATCGGCGTGCGCAACTCATGGCTCATGTTGGCGATGAACTCAGTCTTCGCCCGGTTGGCCGATTCGGCCGCATCGCGCGCGGCTCTCAGATTCTCCTCCGCCTCTTTCCGCAACGTGCTATCACGCGCAATCTCCACAAAGCCCACGCCATCCGGCAGCCGCGAGAGAGTCACATCTGCCCAAAATCTCGTACCGTCGCGGCGCACCCGCCAGCCTTCGAAGGCCTCGCGGCCCGTGGATGCCGCCATCGCCAACAGCCGCCCCGGCACACCGGTCGCGCACTCTTCCGGACCGAAAAACGTCGAGTAGGAAAGCCCCTGCGCTTGCAACGCCGTGTGGCCGAGGACGCGTTCCGCCGCTGCGTTCCAGCGCTGCACGCAGCCTTTCGCGTCGAGCGTGCAAATCATGTGATCCCGCGCGCTTTCAATCGTGAGCCGAAGTTGCTCTTCGCTTTCGCGCAACCGCGATTCCGTCGAACGCAAGGCATCAACCGTTCGCTCCAAATCGGTGCGCGATGTAAGCAGGTTATCGGTCATCCCGTTGAACGAGCGCGCAAGCTCCCCGCATTCATCACTCGAGAACTTCTCGATCCGCCGTGTGAAATCACCGCGTCCAATTGCCTCCGCGCTGTCCCGCAGCACGCGCAATGGTTGCGTGATTCGGCGGATCATAAACCACACCGAACCGGCGCTGATCATGATTCCGATCAAGCTCGCCCCCACCAGCATCAGTTGCGTGTTCCGCAGCGCATGCAGTCTCATCTCGTAAGAGGACAGGAGCAAATAGCGGAAGCCTGGCCGCCCGGCAGCGACGACGTAGTCCCCGGAAAGCGCGAGGAAATGTTCCCCCTTCACCTCCACCGGCATCACTCGGTGCGAACCTTCGGTGGCAATGGGGTCTCCCTGGTCCAACCCCTCCGCTGGCCACTCATGCGCGAGTGTTGTCGCCGTCACTTTTCCCGATGCAAACACCACAATATCCGTCCGGGTGAGTGACTTCAGTTCCATCAGCGAGTGGTCCCCGAAATGAAGTCCGATCGTCAATACACCGGCCACGGTCAGTCGATCGCTCGATGGCACAGGCACCGCCACGACGCTGTAAGTCCTGCCGCCGGCAAACACCGTACCGGTGCTCACATCGCCTTCAAAAGCGTCTCGCGCGAGCCCCACGGTCGCCCGCAGAAACAGGTCATAATCAAATCGCGTCTCACGTCGCGCACCGGCCATCAACGCGCCCGGTTCGACGGAGTAAGTGACAAATTCGATTTCACCGCCGTACTCCTCCAGTGAGCCCCGCAAAAAATCCGAGATCGTTTTTTGGTCTCCCGTTGAGACCACCGCTCTGAACCGCGGCTCGTTGATCACTCCGCGAAAGCGCGTAGCCAAACCCCGACCCAGAATATCGAGTGAATTGCGGAAAACCGCATCCGCTGTCGTCAAAGTTTGCCGTGCTTCCGCGAGCGCTTGCTCACTGATGTGTCGGTTGATGATCCAGATCGTAACCGTTGGAAGCAGCACCAAAAACGCCAAAACCGGCGCGAGCACTTTTGCCTGGAAGCTAAAGCGAAGTACTGGGCGGGTGCGTGACATTTTAGATCGGCCGCACCCTAGTTCTGCGCGCCGCCACCCAAGCCGAGGACAAAATCCATCTGCACTTCTCCCACTTCGGGCACCACAATTTCCCTGGTCTTGCTCGGTAATCGCTCATGCCACGCGCGCAGTTTATACGTGCCGGCAGGCACTCCCGTAATCTTGTAGGCGCCAGCGTCGTTCGCCTTCGCGAACCACGGATTCGGCAACACCAACACGATGCAATTCATCTTGGTGTGAATTGAGCAGAACACCTCGATTCGCCCCGTCTTCGGGAACACCACGCTCTTCGCGTCTTCGCCGTGCTTGTACAGTCCCAAGTCGAACGGCGTCGTCTCGGACATACAGAACACGTTGTGAAAGACGTCATCAGCATTGGGCCAGGAGACGATCGTTCCCGCTATGATCGGCAATACGTGCGGCACGAAGGCACCATCACGCTGAGTCACGATGCCCGTCGGCGCCGGCTCTCCCGCGCGCTGCGGCAATTCGACCTGCTCGATGTGCACGACAAAATCGCGCAGCGACGCGTAGTCGATCTTCTCCAAAAATTTGTACTTGCGACTGCCGTAACTCCCACCACCCGCCTCGACGCTCTCAGCCGCACTCCGCGCTTGCACATGGCCGGTGATCGTTCCGGCCTCCAGCGGGCACGCGCACAGGGCGAGTCCAAAGGCCATGTGTACTACCCTTCGGGATACGCGGGAGGGGTTCAAGCAGAGGTCCATCAGGATCAGAATCCAAGTGCCGTCTCGAATGAGAACAGGTGATTGTCACGCGCGACGCCCGTGGTGAGCTTCGCGTCTTCCAGCGTGTAATCGCATTTCAGGATCAACGACGGGTTCACCCGATAGCCACCGCCTACGCTGATCCGCTGCAATTCCTTGGTTTGCAGGTCGGTCAGGAAATACTTCACGAGATTGCCGATGCCGGCGATCGGATATCCACGATCAACTCTCAAGGTGCTGAAACGGACCGCTCCATAGAATTCACGTTGCAGCGCCTGCACCGCTTCCACCTGGAAGTAGTCGAAGTTGCGCGTGTTGTCGCGAAGCCGGTCGTTATCTCGGTAGCGCGCCTGTCCCACCGCCGTCCACACGTGACCTGTTTTCCAGGTGTAGGTCGCATCCAGCTCCGCCAGGTCCGCCTGGTGCGTTGTCGACTGAGTGGTGCCAATATTCCGAAATACGACGTTGCCGAACCAGACTTCCGACGTGGGCTCGAGTGCCGAGGCCAGTTCGCCGGTGCGCATCGCACTGGCGCTCACATGCAACTTTGACGTCAGATCCAATCCCACGCGCAACGTCAGCGCTTTGTCGGCATTGTAATCGTGCATCGTCTTCGTGCTGCCGTTCTGCACCGCGAACGCATAGCTAAAGCGACCGAGTTCGCCGTAAAGCTCGATTCCCTCATCCGTGCCCCACACATCGCTGAGCGAGTGCGTGATCAGCGGGTTCGCCAGCGGATCCCGCCGCTGATACTCTTCACCGAATGGAATATCGATCCGACCGAAGCGGATGTTCAACAGCCGATCCGGTCCGCCGAACAGGGCCGAGACCGCTTCGAAATCGACGTAGAATTCCCCAAGATGAAAGGCTTCATCCGCGGCCTCTTGTTTCGAAAACTGGAGTTCGCCAAAAAAATAGGTGTTGTTCGCAATCGCTGCCTCGAGATGCAAATTGGCGTCGTCGACCCGGAATTCTTTGTTGCGGTAGCGTCCATTCTGACTCGACGCAAAGAAGGCGAGACCGATCTCGCCCGAGATTACCAGCTTCCGATTTGAGCCTTCGCTCCGCGGAGCCTCTGACTGAACGGAAATTGTTTCATGAATACCAGCGATTCGTTTCATCTCTGCCCGCAGCTCATTAAGTTGCTGCTGTTGCGTTTGTAGCTGGGTCCTCAGCTCCCGATTCTGATCCTGCAAATCCTGCCACGCCGCATCCGCGGCAAACATCACGGTGGAACAACCCAACAAGGTGATGGTGATCAGAGCGAAACGAGTAACGTGTAAACGGAGCGGGAAAGGCATCAGCAAGGCACAACCAACAGGTGGAAGACTAACCGCCTTTAACGGTCCACCCGATGGCTGACTTGAGTTCGAATCCAGCGGGGTAATGCGGAGGATCGCGCTCTCGTACCGGTGCCGACGGACGCTCTCCCCCGATTGTCATTCTGAGCGTCAGCGAGGAATCCAGTGAGCTGCGCTCAGAATGACAAACCGATTGGAATTCAGCGCGAATGGCGAGTACCCGCGAACACCCCCTCCACTCTCGCCCGCCGTCCG
>JBDSPT010000367.1:0-10579 GCA_039930205.1 Opitutus sp.
GCGACGAGAACGAGTCGTAAGGTCGAATCAGTGAGGCCTCCGCTCAGACGGCGCCATCGTCCAAGGTTCAGATGACTTCAATTCATGCACTCCGGGCATCGCAACTGCTAGGGAAGAAGCGGCGGCACACCCCCATGCAATCGACTTCCAAGCACCCCAACTTTGGCTCCAGATTCCGCCGTATCGCGGGTGAGGCGCTTTCGCATCTAAATAAAAGACGGAGCCACGCTCGTGCGAGCGTGGGCCGTTGGAATGAGGGACGGGCCCGACGCCCTCGCGGGAGCGGCTCCACGTTTGCTGAATGGGCGCTCGAGCGCGATTTACAGAGCTGGGCCCGGAACTTTGACTTCTTCGCGAGCGTGAGTGAGCGGACGACAGCACCACGCGCTCACGGTCGCCGCTGCCTCTTTCTGATGACCGCCCTCCTCGTTGCGAGCGCGCTCCCCGTATTGAGAGCCTCGTTACCGCTCCAAGAGACGCGCGGATCGGCCACCGATCTGGCGGTGACAGGCGAACTGACTGACCTGCCCACGAACGCCGTTCGTTACGTCCGTCATGCGGATCTCGCCGCTTTGCCGACCAGCCAGCTGAAGTTGACCGGGGAATTCGTGCCCGGCGAACAGACCGTGACCGTGGTTTATCTAAAAGATGTTTGGGCAGCTCTCCCGAAGACTCGAAGCGCCGACACACTCCTGGCGACGTGTTCCGATGGATATGCGTCTGTGTTTCGCGTGGACTTCATCGCGACCTATCAACCCTTTTTAATTCTGGAGATCAACGGCGCGAAACCAGAGGCCTGGCCCCCACCTGGGCTGAGCTTCAATCCCGGTCCTTACGTGATCAGCGTGTCTTCCGCGGTTGTCCCAGCAGTTGCCCAACTGCTCGATGCCGGGCACAAACGGCCTTGGGGCGTGAACGCGATCGAGGTCGCGAACTATCAAACCCGCTTCGCCGCCTTGAGGCCTGCAACGCACGAACCTTCCGCCGGTCGAGAAATGGGCCGCGAGATCTGGATCAACTCGTGCGCGAGTTGCCACTCGGGCCCGCCGAACACCTTCGGCGGGACAAAAAGCGAACGGCCTTTCGCGATCGTGGCTTTCCGGGCAAAGATGGAGCCAGTTTATTTCATGCGGTACGTGCGCGATCCCAAGAGTGTGTCGCCGGAGGCCAGGATGGAGCCGCATCCCCATTACTCGGACGAGCAGCTAAGCGCGCTCATCTCCTTCATCACCAGCCTGACGCCGAGTTCCTGAGCAGCCACGGGGGCGGATCGGGTCGTCGTCATTCGCAAACTTTACGTTCGGGGACTCGCGGCGAAGCGACTGGCCCCGGTTGTGCTTTCCCCACGCATGAAGTCGGTGGTCAACGGACATCCTCAACCGCGAGCGGTACCCGCCGCGGCGCCTTCCTCCATCGCGCTTTACCCGATGTCGGCGTACACCGAAGGCATTCGTAAACCCGGTCACTTCCACGTGATCCACTTCGAAGACGGCCACTCCGAGCGGGTGAACCGCTTCGTTCCTCACCGCCACGATTTCTTCGAGATCATCTGGTTGCGCTCGGGTCGCGGCCATGTCCGGAGTGATCTTCGTAGCTTTCCGGTCGGACCACGCACGCTTTTCTTCACGTCACCCGGGCA
Organism: Opitutus sp.; assembly: GCA_039930205.1. Taxonomy (GTDB): domain Bacteria; phylum Verrucomicrobiota; class Verrucomicrobiia; order Opitutales; family Opitutaceae; genus Opitutus. The sequence continues at coordinate 1,640 of JBDSPT010000367.1, forward strand.
GATTCATTCGTGGGATCTCGACGTCCCGGCGAAAGGAGAGATCGCGAGCTTCACCGAGGAGTTTTTCTCCGTGACCAGCGACAATCCCGGACTGCTCAGCAAAATGCCGTTCCTGTATGCGGGAGCTCACGATCCCATTCTGCAACTAAGTGCCGCTGAAGGAGCGCGAATCGATCAGGTGTTTCGCCATCTTCACGCCGAGGCGAGCGAGCCGGCACTGGGCCGGGATGATCTGGTCCATTCCTATGTCACCATTTTGCTGACACACGCGCGACAGTACTTCGCCCGTCGTGCGCCGGGCGAAGCGGCACCGGCACAGGTCACCGATTTGCTCTCCCGCCGTTTCCGATGCGCATTGGAGGAGCACTTTCCCGAGCTCCTCGAGGTGGGCGACTTCGCCAAATTGCTGGGCGTGTCGCGCACACATCTGAACGACCACTTGCAACGCGAGACGGGGCGACCCGCCAGTGAGATCATTCACGAGCGCATCGTACTCGAAGCCAAACGCCTGCTGGCGCACACCTCCCTGACCTCGGCGCAAATCGCGTTTCGCCTTCGCTTTCGCGATCCGTCCTACTTCGGCCGGTTTTTCCGTCGCACGGCCGGCACGACTCCCGGTCAATACCGCGCCCAAGCCCGATCCGACGCTGTAGCGCAGTGAGGCGGGGCAAACGGCCTCCGGGGAGCCGCGGAGTCGACCGGACGCCTCACCCTTACTTGGTAAAAAGCCCGAACGCATGCCGCCGACAAGACGGCATGCGTCGTCCTGAAGACTAGAACTTGAACTTGAACATCGCCGTCACGCTCGCGGGTTCACCCTTCAAGATGATCGAGTTCGCGGCGAAGGAATCGTACGCATAAAAGTAGCGCGCGCTGAAAAGATTCTGGCCGTTGATCGAAACTTCCCATTTTGGCTGCACATAGTAGATGCTCGCTGACCACAACGTGAAGGCGGGCAGCCTAAGTGTCTTGTCGGGATTTCCCCATACGCTCGTGTTGTACGAGGGACCACCGCTCACTCCCCAGCCATTGCCCAGGTCATACTTCACAAAAACCGAGCCCGCCCATTCTGGAATACCGTAACGCGCGCCGCCGGGATTCAGGCGACCACCAAAATCCGACGTGTAGATGCCGGCAAACTGGGTCAGCTGCTGTACCGTCAGGGGAACGAATCCGCCAGGGATCGTTGCGGTGCGGTAGAAATGCTCCTGCCACGTGACGTTCATCGCTACGCTCAACTTCTTGGCAAGCTCGGCGGTCGATTCAAACTCGACACCATGTCCGCGTTGCGGAGTCGCCTGACCACCACGCGTGTCGAAGTTCACGAGTTCCTGGTAGAAGTAGTCGATGCCGGCGAAGAACTTGTTGTCGCTGCTCGTCATCTTTAGGCCGACTTCACCCAGGCTGCTTTCCTGATAGTTGGCGTCTCCGGCGCTAATCGAACCTGAGACGTAATACCCTTGGAAGGACGTGCCCTTCTGATACGACGCATAGGCCGAAAGATTCGGGGTGATCTTATACACCGGACTGATGCTGTAATTGGTGTAGGACTTACCACCGTTCTTACGTGGCCCACTGTTGAAGTCAGCGCCGAGGCCGAAGGGTACGCCCCACTTCCACGACGCATTATCCCAGCGCCCCGAGAGTAACACGCTGAATTGCTCCGTGAACTTCACTTCGGGCGTCAGAAACACGCCCGCGGTGAGCAGCTTGCTGTAATAACTGCCGAACGGATCCCAAAAGGTCCGTCCCAGAATATCCCGCTGCCCACCCGAGCGCAGCGTATCGTTGAGCGTGGGAGGCGCACTGATATCACGACGGTTGAATGGCTCGACGGTGAACTCCGTCTTCGCCACCGAATCCTCCCAGCGAACTGAAGCACCGTACACGAGGTTGATGCCCGCCATTGCGGCAAACCTCTGCTCGAAGATCAGTTTGTCTTCCAACGTGAGGTTCTTGCCGTACTCACCATAGCCATACGTCGAAACCTTGTCGCGCTTGTAAGCGTCCAGGAACATCTTGTTGGTGATCTTCAGATTTCCGGTCGACGTGAACACGGTGTCGAAAAACGCGAGGTACGTGTCGGCGTTGGTGTAGTCGGCGGCATCGGACAACACCTGGCTGCCATCTAGTTTCACCGTCGCGCCCGTGGGATTGTTGATCTTGCCCAGGTACGTGTAGAGCGCGGTGGCATCGGCGCTCGCGGCGACGAGCGCGGGACGGAAACCTGACTGTGAAAAGCCACCGGGCAGGGCAAAGTACGAGCCGTTGAAATTACCTCTCGTGCCACCAAACGGCGATGCTGTCTCGAGCGCAGCGCGGTTGACGTAGCCCGGTGTGGTATTCGCGAACGTGAACGACTTTCCGCTCGGCAGATTGATCGTCAGCGACGTGGCGGTCAGATCATTGACCGGCGAGCCGAAAACGTAGTTGTCATGGTCGATGAGGTCCTGCGTCACCCGGTTCCAACCTGGGTTCTCTTTCGCGCGATGACGGTAGTACTCGCCACCCGTGAAAATCGAAATCGTATCCGTCACCTTCATTTTCAACGAACCGTACACCGAGATGTAATCGTTCTTGATCCCGTTGTAGTAGGAGTCGGCTTCCTGATTGGTCAGCGACACGCGAAAGGCCGCGGGCTTGCCGGCAATCAACAACGGCCCGCCGATATCGGCCTGAACATTGATTTCATCGTGAGAGGCGTAACTCAGTTTGATCGAGCCGCGTTGCCTGTCGAAGTACGGTGACTTCGGCAGGAAGTTGACGAAACCACCCGGGCTTGCCGCACTGTAATTTCCGGGCGCGGGTCCGCGCACGTAGTCCATGGACTCAAGCGAGCCAAAAGACGTCGGATAGCCGTTTCGATTCCACACGCGCTGCATCCCGTTGAAGTACAGGCTGGTGAACAGACCACGGGTCGTGGGAATTCCCGGGACACCATAATAGTTCGTGACCGATGCACCGGGCACTACGGCCGGAAGATCATAAACGTCCTTGATGTTGCGTTGAGCGAGAGTCTCCGGTGTCAGCACCGTGACACCGCGAGGCGTGTCGCGCAGACTCATCCCAAACCCGTAGAGCGAATCCACGGGACGGGAGTTCGGCAGTAGGGTGGAGGAAGATTCGATCATCGTCTCGGAGGCGATGAACTTTTCCAACACCGTGACCTGGCTGTCTGCGTCGGCGGTCGTTTGTGCCAAAGCGCAAGTCGCGAAGCCGCCGGCGCTCGCGAAAGACCACAGCATTAGCCGCAGTCGTTAATGAGCAATCTATGCAATCATGATGATGTGTAGGTGGTGCGCCGCTTCGAGCAGGGCGCATGCGTTGAATCACACGGGTGATCCAGAAAGAGATGAACGATCGTCCTCACCTGGCGCGCACGTCTTCCGGCAGTACCGATTCGTCAAATACGTCCTCGGGCTTCATCGGCCGGCTGAGGATGCCGATCTCGTGCAGCTGCTTCAGCTCACCGGCGATACGCTTCGGGTCGATCTGGCCGATCGTCTCGCCCTTCGCGGGATCTCCCGCGACGAGCTTGTACTCCTTCATCGCGCCAACGCTGTAGGCGATGAACTCGGTCGTCATTTGCTTGTTGAGGCGGCCAATCTTCGCATCGGCGGCGGACCGGTCGCCTTCCATGTAATCCCGCCAGCCGCGGATCGAAGCCACGGTGAAGGCGCGAACCAGATCCGGGTGCTTTTTTAGAAAATCACGACTCGTGTACCAAATCCGATACGGCGAGAATCCCATTTCAGAGAGAAGCAGTACGCCGGGATTTGCGCCCTGCTGCTTCACGTAGAACGGCTCGTTCGTGATGAAGCATTGCTGAACGAAATTTTTGTCCGCCATGAACCGGCTCAACCCGAAATCCAGTGGCGTAATGGAAATCTTGATGCCGTACTTTTTCTCCAGCAGGGGAATGAAACCGGCTCCGGGCACCGCCATCACTGACCGGCCATTCAGGTCGGCAAAGCCTTTAATCCCGCTTTCTTTGTGGAACATGAGCGCCTGCGGATCGCGTTGCATGAGCGCTCCCACCATCACGACCGGGATGCCCCGGCTGATCGCGACGGATGTGTCATCACTCCGACCGATGCCGAACTGGGACTGACCGAGAGCCACCTTCTGCGGCGGGATCGCGTTGGGACCGCCTGGGACGATCTCCACGTCGAGACCAACCTCCCGATAATACCCTTTCTCGATCGCCTGATAAAATCCGCCGTGCTCCGGCTGTGCGTACCAGTCCGTCTGAATCGAGACCTTGACCAACGTTTTGCCGTCGGCGGTCTGCGAAGTGCCCACGTCCTTCCTGCCGCAGCCCGTGAGGCCGAAGAAACCGAGCGCACCAAAAGCCAAAGCCGTGGTTCGGAGGAGCAGGAGACGTGATACAGCGTTCATTATTCTTTCTTCACCATCGATTCGTGCCACGAGTGCAGCAGCCGCCAGTGCAGCCAGTTGACGCTGCCGACGAAAATAAACCCGAGCACACACGCCACGAAGCCGGTCGCGAACAGCTCGGGAGTTCTGAGCTGGGAAAAGTAGGCGATCGTCATGAATCCGATCCCGCCGATGCCGTTCTGCGCGCTGCCCGCCAGAAAATCGCCCACGATCGCCCCGATGGGAGCGAGCGTACCCGCGATCTTCATACCGGTGAGAAAGTAGGGCATGGCGCCCGGGATGCGCAGATACCGGAGTTCCTGCGAGCGGGTGGCCTTGCACATGAGCAGCAGCTCCCGCAGGCCGCGATCGACTGAGATGAATCCCATGGTCGTGTTCGCCACGACCGGGAAGAACCCAATCATGAACGTGATCGCCACGATGCTGGGCAGACCCTGGCCCAGCCACAGCACGAAGACCGGCGCCAGAATCGTCACCGGCATCATCTGCAGGACGAGAATGTAAGGATAGAACGATGCTTTGATTCGCGGCGAGAATCCCAACGCCATCGAAATCAGAAAACCCACGCCGACTGCGGCAATGAAACCCAGCGCGGCTCCTCGCATCGTAATCAAGGCAGCCGACATCAGCACGCTGCGCTCATTCCAGCCCGCACGAAGGACATCACTCGGCGACGGCAGAACAAACACGGGAATATCCAGCGCCTTCGGGATGAGGAACCAGAGACCGACCAGCAGAACGCCGGCGAGGGCCGGCAGCATCCAGGATGTAAGTCGCGACTTCATGCTGAGCGGATTCACGTTCTGACGGCTCGCAGCGCTCTCGCAGTGGTGGCGAGAAGCTGCAGAAACTCAGGTCGTTCGCGGAGTTCCGCGGTTCGTGGATAAGGAAACGGGACGTCGACGATCGTCGCGATTCGACCGGGGTTGGCGGACAGGACCACGATTCGACTCGAGAGGAAAACCGCTTCGGTCACCGAGTGCGTGACGAAGAACGCGGTGAAGGGACTCTGCTCCCGCAGGTTCAAGAGATCCTCATTGAGTTTGTCGCGCGTCATCTCGTCGAGCGCGCCGAACGGTTCGTCGAGGAGGAGTATCCGCGGCGCAACACTCAGTGCCCGCGCGATCGACACGCGCATCTTCATCCCGCCGGAGAGCTGCCAGGGATATTTTTCCGCCGCGGACGACAGGCCGACGATCTCCAGCATTTGCGCGACCCGTTCGGCTCGACGGTCCTTGGCATCGCCGCGCAGCAACAGAGGCAATTCGACGTTCTCCGCCACGCGACGCCACGGCATGAGATTCGCCTCTTGGAAAACGAAGAACATCGCCTCGCGCGCGTTTTCCGGCGTCATTCCATCGACCACGATCGAACCCGCTGTGATCAAGGTAAGCCCTGCGATCAGACGGAGCAGCGTCGATTTTCCACAGCCGCTGGGCCCGATGAAACTCACAAATTCGTCGCGTTGCACCGACAGGTCGATGCCTTCCAAAATCACCGGGCCGTCCCCAAATCGCTTCGTCAACGACTTGATCGTCACGATCGCCGGGGAGTTGGACTGGGTGAAAGCCGCCATGAGCCGCGTCAGGATGCTGCGTGGGCAAGCGCTGCCGCCGCCGCCGCTTCCGCCGCGGCATCGAACCGGTTATGCGGATACGACTTCATTTTGCCTGGATTGAGCAGACCGGCAGGGTCGTTCTCCGACTTCAACGCGCGCTTTTCCGCGATGTTTGGATGGCGGCCGCCTTCCTCGAGAAAGTACGTGTGCGGGTTGGCGATCCCGATCTGCAGTTCGTCACAGGCCAGCAGGATCTCGCGCAACCGACCTTCTGATTTGAAGTACATCAGCGGGATCCCACCAACCACAATCCCGCCCGGCGCAGCTTCCGTTCCCGCGCTGTTGCGCATCATCTTCGCATTCCCCGCCACCCACTCCAGATGCAGCAGGATCTCGCCGGGGAAGCGGCGTTCCAGCCCGGCAAATTGTTCGCGGAAATTCGGCCCGAATCCAGCCTGCAAGTACGTGATCGACGGATCACTCTTCATCGCCCAGAGCGTCGTGTGATTCCACGTGTAGTCCGTGATGAACGGAGGCTTGGGTGGATCAGATAGCGGTTGCTGATAGACGACTGCGAGTCCGGCCTGCTTCGCGGATTCGATCGCCTGCGCAACCACCGCGCGATCGAAGAGGAGAAAGCTGACGTGCTCTCCGGTTTTGAAGTACTTCACCAGCGGTTTGAAGTACGACGGAATGGGCCACTGAAACTGCGTGACCAACCGTTTGGACCAATCGCTGTTGCGCGCGGCCTGATCCGTCCAGGCGAGCAGCGTTTCCCAATTCGCAGAACTGAAAATCACCTGCTCGTAATCCACCTTCGGAGCGAGGCGCATCTCGATCTCCACCAGAATTCCCGTCGTGCCGTACGTATGCAGGGCTTTGATTGAATCGCGCTCTTCGAGGCGGATGAGACGCGGCTCGGCCTCGCACGTCATGGCCGTGACCGACTTCACATTATCGCCCGCGTTGATCCCACCCCACGTGATCGAACCGATACCACCTGATCCGCCGCAGAAAAATCCGCCCAGTGAACTTTTCATCCAGGTGGAAGGCAGGCACCGCAGCTCCCAGCCCACCGCTCGCGCCGCGGTCTCGATCGAACCGAGTCGGGCACCGGGCTCGGCTCTCACCACGCCGTCGGTGATGGCATGAATGCGATCCATCCGGGCCAGGTCAATGACCACGCCGCCGTAAAGCGGAACGCATTGCCCGTAATTCCCGGTTCCCGCGCCGCGCGGAACGACCGGCACACCCGCCCGAAAACACGCGGCGATCACCGGTTTCAGCTCTGCAATCGAACCTGGACGGACGACCAGATCAGCCCGTTTGTCTTCGAGCTGCCGCTTGAGCACCGGCGAATACCAGTAAAAGTCCTTCGACAGTGTCTCGAGCGTCTCACCCGCGTCGATCACGTGAGTCGGACCCAAGATTGTGCGCAACTCCCCAGCCAGAGATTCAGGAACGATGGACATGCAGCTAGGGATCGAATTCAGCAGCTTACCTGCCACGGGTCAGGCACATTTTGCCAAATTCTGGACTTGACCGTCGCTGGCATCGGCGGTGCTAAAGAAAAGCCAATGCTCCTTGTTCGTCGGGCGCGTGTCCCCATCGCTTTGCTTCCTGCCTCCTTAGCCCCGGTGGAAATTGATCCGCTGGAGCCGGCGATGCTTTGCGACATCACCATCGACGGCGGCCGGATTGCCTCGGTCCATCCGACGAGCGTCGAAGCGGATGGCCTTCCGCGCGCGGGAGACTCGCGTCCTGAACTTGACGCCGCAGGTCGCCTCGTCTTTCCGGGGTTTATCGATGCGCACGTTCACCTCGACAAGACGCACACGTGGCATCGCGCGCCGAATCGCAGCGGAACGTTTCTCGAGGCGCTGCAAACTCTCGGGCGCGACAAGGACAACTGGAGTGAAGCGGATCTTTTGCGACGCGCCGATTTCGCGCTGCGTTGCGCGTGGGCTCACGGCACACGAGCCATCCGCACCCACGTCGATACGGGTTTGCCATGGGCCGAGACAAGCCACGCGGTGATGGCGACACTCCGCGACAACTGGCATGGTCGCATCACGCTGCAGACGGTTCCGCTCTGTGGCGGTGATGCCTACGCGTCCGCCGACGGCGAGGCCCTCGCCGATTTGGCCCTGCGCTATGGAGCGAGTGCGTTAGGCGGTTTCCTGATCATGTCCGATACACTGCCCCGACAGATTGATCGCCTGCTCGCGATCGCTCGCGAGCGAGGTGTCGGCATCGACCTGCACGTGGACGAAAACGGCAACCCTGCCGCCGAGTGCCTGCGTCTCGTCGCCGAGGCGGTGATACGCAACGCGTTTCCGCACCCCGTCGTCTGCGGACATTGCTGCAGTCTCAGCGTTCAGTCCACGCGTCGAGCCAAGTCCACAATCGCGCTGGTCCGCGAGGCGGGCATCTCAGTCATTTGCCTTCCGCTCTGTAACGTTTATCTGCAGGATCGACGCAGTGCACAAACCGGGTTTCCACGCTCACCCTATTGGCGTGGGCTCACCATGGTTCACGATCTCCTCGATGCCGGGGTAAAGGTGGCGTGTGCCAGCGACAATGTCCGCGACGCATTTTATGCGTTCGGCGATTACGACATGGCCGAAGTCTACACCGAGAGCATTCGGCTGGCGCACCTCGATGCGGGACTTGCCGCTTCAGTTCGCGTTGTGACCAGCACGCCCGCGGATCTGATGGGACTCAATCATCTCGGCCGGATCGCGCCGGGTTCATCGGCCCACCTTGTCCTCTTCCCGGAGCAGCGGTTTAGTGAACTACTCAGCCGGCCGCGTGGTGAACGGACCTGTATCGATGGCGAGGATATTACATCGCCCGACGTGCCCGACTACGCGGAGCTCGACGGAAAGTTTCGCTGATCTCTCCCCTTTTCATGATTCGCCCCGCCAAAATTGCCCTCACCGCCGCCAGCGCATTTTTCCTCGCGCTGGTGGTGTTCAACAACG
>JBDSPT010000368.1:0-5280 GCA_039930205.1 Opitutus sp.
CCGGAAATCACGTTCGTCAATCGCGAGTCCATAGATCGTTCCGATGAAGCCTACACCGAATTCCCCGTCTGACGTCGAACCATTGCTCGTCTTCGGCGCTCATCCTGACGACATCGAGTTTGGCTGCGGAGGAATCGTCGCTCGCGAAGCGGCGGCCGGCCGACCGATCCATTTCGTGATCTGCTCGCGCGGCGAGGCCGGGACCAACGGCACACCGGCTCTCCGCACCGCCGAATCGAAAAATGCTGCCGCCATTCTCGGCGCGTCCATTGAGTTCATAAAACTGGATGGCGATGCCCACCTTGAAATCAAAGCCGCTCACGCGGTGGAACTCGCAGGCATCATCCGGCGTATCCGGCCCAGTACGATCCTGGCGCCGAGTCTCGTGGAAAATCAGCACCCGGATCACGCGCGGCTCGGCCAGCTCGTACGCGACGCCTCGCGTCTGGCGCGATACGGCGGCTTAACCGAACTACGTCGGGCCAAACCACACGCCATCGCCACCCTGCTCTACTATGCCGTGACGATCGATGCGGAACCGGCGGATTTGGATCCCGTGCTGATCGATGTTTCTCCTGCCGAGATCGTGGACACGTGGACCCGGGCCATGGCCGCGCATGCGTCGCAGCTGAAGACGCGAAACTACGTCGAACTGCAACTCGCCCGCGCGAAGCTGAACGGGAGTCGCTGTGGCGTGGACGCGGCGATTCCGTTGTTCCCGAACGACCCCCTCGTGTTCAAATCTCTGTCAGCGCTTCGGCGCTCCGCCCGGCGGTTCTGAGTTCCTTGCCCGTATGTCAGAAAATCGTCCGCTCAAGATTGGCATCACCTGCTATCCGTCAGTGGGAGGAAGTGGAATTCTGGCCTCGGCACTCGGCGAAGAACTCGCGCACCGCGGGCACGAGATTCACTTCATCAGCTACGAACGGCCGTTCCGGATCAAAGCCGATGCGACGCACGTTTTTTTTCACCCCGTCATCATCAACGATTACGGACTGTTCAAGTATCCCGACTACACGCTCCCCCTCTCCGTGAAAATGGCCGAGGTCAGCCGTGATTACGGTCTCGATATCTTGCACGTGCACTACGCCGTGCCGCATGCCACAGCAGCCATCCTGGCGCTCGAAATGTTGCCGCCGCACCAGCGACCCAAGCTGATCACGACGCTGCATGGAACTGACACAACGTTGCTCGGCAGTGATCCCGGGTACGGTCCCGCCGTGCGGCACGCACTGGAACGTTCTGATGCGGTCACGGCCGTTTCAGATTTCCTGAAGCGCGAAACTCATCGCGTGCTCGCGTCAGACCGCCGCATTGATGTCATCCATAACTTTTTCGCTCCAAAAACACCGTCTCGTACCCGGGAAGAAGTTCGCGCGGAACTGGGCCTGGAAAATGAAGCGCTGGTACTCCACCTGTCGAATCTGCGGCCGGTGAAGCGGATCGACCGGCTGCTTGAAACTGTCGCGAAGATTCAGCCGCGTGAGTCGTTCAAACTGCTCGTCCTGGCCGGTGGGGATTTCTCCGTTTTCGATGCCGACGTGAAGCGGCTCGGAATCGGCGATCGAATCATCGTCCGGCAGAATGTCTTCGAAATCGAAGACTACTTGAGCGCCGCCGACGTTGCGCTCTTCACCTCGGACTCGGAGAGCTTTTGTCTGAGCATCCTGGAAGCGATGGCCTTCGCTTGTCCGAGTGTGAGTACGAGCGTCGGCGGAATTCCGGAGGTCATCGACCATGGGAAAAACGGCCTGCTCGTTCCTTCTGGCGAACCCTCCGAGCTCGCGGTTGCCGTGGAAAGACTGATTCGAGATCCCGAGCTTCGACGTCATCTCGGGGCAGAGGCTCAAGTCAAAGCGCGCACGGTTTTCTCCGCGGCGCATATCGTTTCCGCCTACGAGAACTACTATCGGTCTGTGATAGGATCCGTCCGAGCAATGTAAATGAGCTCCCGGAATACCGTCAGTCTAAGCGGAGCTAAGAATCCAGTGCGATGTGACCAGCATATCATCTAACGACGAGCGATAAGGGGAGGCATACTCTGGATTCTTCACTTCGTTCAGAAGGACAGATCGACAAAAACCAGGGGTGTTTAACAGCAGCAGCGTAGCGACGAATCAATCAGCTGGATCGCCGCAGCGCGCTTCGCGCACCTCGCGATGACACTGAGGCGGCGTCCCGGCTACAGTCTAAGTTGGACCAACCAAGCGCCGCTTTAGTCGACCTCGTACACTTCGACGAGTGCGACGCCGGTCGCCCCGCTCGCACCTGACACGACTGCGGTGTACACCCCGGGTTGCAGCGTGACGATCAACGCCGCGTCGTTCGATGTTCCCGAAGTCAGTGGGCCCGCGCCCACCAGCTTAAACACGTCCGTCAAATCAGTGCCTCCACCCCAAGCCGTGTTGGCCGCGAGGACGGTATCCAGGCCGTCGGTCGCTTGGTGTAGCTCCAGCCTCACCGCGCTCAAGGCGCCCGTGACGGACTGCGTCGCAAGCGTCGGCCCGAGTCCGCGGATCAGCACGGTCTTCGGACCGGTTCCGCTGACGACAAAGCCTGCAATCAGCACATCGTCGCCCGTGTTCACTTGAGCACGTCCCGAAATGTTCACGAGGCGGGGCGTCGTTCCGCTGGGGTTGATGGAGGCATCATAGACTTCGGCCAAAGCGACGCCGCCACCCGTGGTGCTGTTCACATGAGCCGTGTAGGGCTGGTGATCGAGCGGCAGGAGAAGGGAGGCGTCGCGACTCGTGGCGTCGAGTTTCAGCGCTCCCAACCGATCAAAGGCCGCGGCCATCGCTGAGTCGCCGGCCCAGTCATCGTTCGAGGCCGGCACGGTATCAATATTGTTGACACGCGTGTGCAAAGCCAGCTGCGGATTTGCCAGGGTGCCGGCGACGCCCAACGTGGCCAGCTTCGGTCCAAGTGCGCGAACGACGACGGGAAGTTGCCCGGCCGGACCGCCAATTACGAAACCCACGATGAGCGTCTGCGCTCCCGCGCCAGCGGTGGCACGCACGGACAGATTTGCGATGCGGGAGTCCGGCGTGCCGAGAGGATAGAGTCGAACCACATTGGCCGAATACGGCGCAAACGTCGCGGAGAACGTCGAACCGATCGCGCCGATACTGGACACACCCACCTCCTTTTGTCCGGTGCCCAACCGTGCCGCTTCATCCTGCGGAATGCCGTACGAATAATGCGGTGCCCGAGAAGCTGCGGCAAACCCGCCGAGTGACACCGACGCCGCCGCGTTTTCGGTGCGGCTCTTATTGATCACTAAAAGCGACAAGGTGCCATCGGTCCGTTTCGCCGCGTAAGTGGCCACGAGGGGATTGTCGCTCGTCACGCGAACCACCTGATCACCGCCCCGGGCAAACTGCTTCAGCAACTTCATCACGTAGTAGGTCGGATAAGGGGTGCTGACGGGCGTTTCAGTTGCCCCGCTCGGAGCAATGACACCGTAGTCCCCGTAGTTTCGCCACCCATACAGCGAAGCGCTGTTGTTCTTGGTTTTCTCCTGCGGGCCGTTGCGCAATCCCCACCATACGAATCCGTTGAACTCCGTCTGAAGTACCTGACCGAGACTGTCGGCGAGAAAAAGTCCGTTCACCAGACTGGTGCTCTGTTTGCCCGGGTCAGAATAAACCGAATTGTTTTCCGTCACGACCAACTCAACGCGAGGTCCTTCGCTTCCGCCGAGATAATCGTTTAACTGCGCGCGAAGTCCGGCCACGTCATCGGCCCAAGTCGTTCCGCTTTGTGACCGACCGGCCAGTAGATTGGCGTCCGATTCATTGCCAGGTCCGTACGGGTAGCGATGAAAGATGGCGTAATCCGGAGTCACGCCGAGTTCCCTCAGCTTCGCGAGCATGACGGGCGTCCAACCTTTATGGGCGATCCCGGTGCGCGGATTCGTTACCGCCGTGCGAGCGGCGTTGCCGTAAGAATCTTCCCCGTCGATGACGACCACCCCGATTTTGATCGAGGGATCGGCCGCCTTCATCTTCGCGATGTAGTCCTTTGCCTCGGTCGCGTAGGTTAGCGGGTCCCATTTCGCGGGGTGGATGTCCTCCTCCCAAGTTCCGTAGTTCTCGTTTCCGATCTCCCAGTACTTGAATCCATAGACCTTCGTGACGTTCGAGTACTTCACCCAATCGGCGGCTTGTTGGGCGGTACCCGAACCATAGTTGGCGGTGATGAAAACCTGCGCACCGAGTGCTACCGCGGTTTTCGCAAATTCATCGAAGTTGTGATCCCACGACCAGCTGTTCAACGTGCGAGTGCCAGCCTGATAACTCTTACCCGACTCCCAATCATACGTGTCAGAGGTTGATCCGCCCGGAAAGCGCAGCGTCCGGATGTCGAGAGCTTTAAGCAGTGTCAGCGTTTCAGCGTTCTTGAATGCGCCGTCCCAGACCGCGGTGTTCAGACCGAACATGCGGTTGTCAACGGTGCGCACCACCTGGTTCGGATTCACCGTTATCTGAACCGCCGCGGCTCGCGCCGAATCGGAAGCGAGTACGAACAGCAGGCAAACGAGAAATGAGAAGGCCGAGAACGAGGCGCGGGACAGCTTCATGGGGTGCCGGGCAGCAGGCAATTGCCCAACCGCGACCGCAATGCCGATTTTCTTCTAACTTAAGCAGAGCTTGCCGGCGGCGCACCCGAGATCCCCGTGATGATGCGGGCCCCACGCTTATACGTGAGATATGAATACGTCCATTGCATGAACACCGACAGCTTGCTCCGGAAGCCGACGAGGAAGATCAGGTGAACAAACAGCCAGGCGATCCATGCAGGATAGCCGCTGAAATGCAGCTTGCCGAACTGTGCGACCGCCTTCGATCGACCAATCGTCGCCATCGTACCTTTATCCCAATACGTGAAGGCCTCGCGTTCCCGCAGCGAACTCCCCTTTGTCGCCGAGCGGTCACGATCCCGCAGTTCGCCCGCGATCAGCTTCGCAGTATGCTCACCCATCTGAATTGCCGCAGGCGATACTCCTGGCACGACCTGGCCTTTCGGGTCCACCAACGTCACCAGATCACCGATGGCGAACACCTCGGGATGACCTGGCAGACTCAGGTCAGGCAGCACCTTGATCCGGCCGCCACGGTCCATCTCTACGCCCAGCTGTTTCGTCAACGGTGACGCCGCTACGCCTGCTCCCCAAATCACATTACCGCGAATGATCTCACCGCCGGGCATTTCGACTTCGCCCCCGCGGATCGCTTGCACGTGCTGGCCGAGCCGCACCTCGACGCCCAGACGCTTAAG
>JBDSPT010000369.1:0-3320 GCA_039930205.1 Opitutus sp.
GGCCGCAACAAATTCGGCGCATCTTTGGCGAAGAAGCGCGCAGAATCGGTGTGCGACTCAAACTGCGACCGCACAATGATCTGAGCGAAGTGATTGGGCCTCGATGAAGATGTCCCACTGGGTTACAAATCACCACACTGCCGTTTCGGTCGAGTTTGGCATCAGGGCTTGGCTTCGCTGCACCGCGTTAACTGAAGGCAGAAACTAGGTGCTTGGAAGTGCAGAAGTGTATTCCGAGAGAGGAACGGTTTCCCCAAGTTTCATGCGCTGCGCATTCGAGAAAACATGGTGCCACGCTCGTGAGAGCGAAGATCTCAGGGCTCAGCGACCGTGAGTCAGCGCCTTTACCCTCTCGGCTACACGATCGCTGAAGTTTTCTCTACGGACGATCCCGCGATCGACCGCTGAAAGCTTGGTTTGACCGGTAAACGAAAAGGCCGGCGGGATTCGCCGGCCCAGTCGTATGATTTCGAAGGATTACGAGTAACTAGTTGCGTCCGGGACGGGAAGGACGCTTTGACTTCGCCTCAATGAACTCGCGGATTACGTCCATCCGCTGACGGACGCGATCTTCTTCTTCAATTTCTTCAGAAGATCGGATCGCCTCATGCTTGCTCATGGCTTTACGCATTTTGGAAAGCGCCAAGTACTCGAGCTGACGAATTCGTTCGCGAGTGACGTGGAAGCGTTTGCCAACCTCTTCGAGCGTGAGTTCGTCTTTACCGTCCAAACCGAATCGCAAGCGGATGATCTCGGCCTCGCGTTCATCGAGGGAAGCGACCATCGCGTGCAAATCGGAATTCATGTTCTTGTCGCGGAGTCCGTCGAATGGACTGACGGCATTATCATCTCCAACAATTTCACCAAACGTGGCGGAATCGCCCTCTTCGCCGACTGGTGCATCCAGAGAAGCAGGACGAACACTGACCGACTTCAAATGCGCGACCTTGCTGGTCGGGATCTGAAGCTCAATGGCCAATTCTTCGTCAGTCGGTTCGCGGCCAAGCTCTTCGGTCAACGCCATGGCCGTACGTCGCATCTTGGAGATCTTGTCTACCAGATGGACGGGCAGCCGGATTGTCTTCGATTGATTCGCGAGAGCGCGTTTGATCGACTGCTTGATCCACCAGGCTGCGTAAGTGGATAGCTTGCCTCCTTTGCGTGGGTCAAAGCGTTCGACGGCCTTGATGAGCCCGATATTGCCTTCACTGATCAGGTCAAGAAGGGGAAGCCCAAAATCTTTGTAGTCCATCGCGATCTTCACGACGAGCCGAAGATTAGCTTTGATCATGTGATCTCGCGCTGACTTGTCACCGCGCCGGATGCGTCTCGCCAACGAAATCTCCTCGCTGATGGTGAGAAGAGGGGTTTTGCCGATCTCCTGTAAATAAAGCTGAAGGTTGCTGCGGTCGCCATGGGCGACCGGCTCGGCGACCGCACGGTCCGGCTTTTCCAAAAAAGAAGGAGGTGCGTCTTGAAGCTCCACGACGACAGGTGCAAAAGCTTCGGGCTCGGACGAATTGGAAAGAGATTTCGTTTTGAGGGGCATGATGAGTGGGTTTTAGATTAGAAGCAGGACCGTGACTGTTTGTTCCCCAACTGTAGCTGAAGCTGTTCCATATAGATCTACGCACAACTTACTCTGAAGTTGCACCGAACCTTCGAAATCGCGGCGATTAAATGGCGCAATTACTCACGTTCGCGCGTCACGGTGTCCCAAATCCGAGCGTGGCTGACATGCGCGCCAATGCGGGGCCTGATCCGGCGCAATGGGCGGCGGTCCTCCCGCAACAACCGTGTTGTTATGCTCTTAAATCAGAATTGTTCAGCCATCGCAACGGCTTTGAACAATGCAGAGGCTTTGCTAATCGTCTCTTGATACTCGGATACAGCCACCGAATCGGCCACGATTCCAGCTCCCGCCTGGATATGTAGAACACCATTCTTCAACAGAGCGGTTCGGAGCATGATACAGGTATCCATGTTACCATCGTACCCAATATACCCCAGAGCACCTGCGTAGAATCCTCGCTGGACGGTCTCATGTGCAGCGATGATCTGCATCGCCCGAATCTTTGGCGCACCACTCACGGTGCCCGCCGGGAAAGTAGCACGCATCAAGTCAAATGCGCTGCGGTTGGGCGCGATGTTGCCTTCGACCTGAGACACGATGTGCATCACGTGGGAGTATCGCTCCACGATCATACACTCGGGGACTCTGATCGAACCGTAACGGCACACGCGTCCGATGTCATTTCGAGCGAGGTCTACGAGCATGAGATGCTCCGCGCGCTCCTTGTCGTCGGCCAACAGGTCCTGTTCAAGTCCGATATCTTCCGCTACCGTCGCGCCGCGCTTTCTCGTTCCCGCGATTGGTCTGATCTCAACTCGCCCATCCGTCAGCCTGACGTGCACCTCTGGCGAAGCGCCGACAATTGAGAAGTCGCTTGTCTCAAGGATGAACATATACGGGGACGGATTGACCGTTCGCAATGCCCGGTAGAGATCGAGAGGGGTCCGGCGGAACGGCCGGGAAAACCGTTGAGACGGCACGAACTGGATGATGTCGCCGCTGCGGATGAACTCTTTCCCGACCTCGACCAGGTGCTCAAATTGCGGTTGGGTGAAATTACCTGCGGGCACTGAAATCTTGCCCGGATCAATGAGCGGGACTGGCGCGATCTCTCTTGGCTGTTTGAGCAGAGAATACAGATGCTGCAGTTCCTCGACTGCGGCATCATAGGCCGCACCGGCATCGTCCTTGATGTGAGCATTCACACAGAGGCGAAGCGTCTGCTTGGCGCGATCGAAGATGAGCAGCGAATCGGAGAGCATGAAGTAGAGCAGGGGAATGCTCAGCTCGTCGGTTTTCGCTGCGGGAACCGACTTTTCGATCCGCGAAACGTACTCATAGCCCACGAAACCTACCGCGCCGCCAGTGAATCGCGGCAGGCCAGGCAAAACCACGGGCTTGTAAGCCGCCATCTCGGCTTCTATCAGCGTTAACGGATCGTCGGGACTGGGTACGGTCCGAGTCGCCTGACCAATCTCTCGAATTTCGGACGTTTTCGGTCCACAGATGAAAATCTTTCGCGGCCGACACCCAATGAAGCTGTAGCGGGAAAGTGTTTCTCCACCTTCGACCGATTCCAAAAGATAAGAAGGACCAGCGTCCTTCAGCTTAGCATATGCGGAGACCGGTGTCTCGAAATCCGCCATGAGGTCGGTGAACACCGGCACCACATTTCCCCCTTCGGCGAGTTCCTCAAATTCATCTCTACTCGGATGTATGTTCATCGCAGGGTGGCCTTATGCGTGCC
>JBDSPT010000370.1:0-9249 GCA_039930205.1 Opitutus sp.
GCGCGGGTCCAGGCGGCCAGAAAATTAACAAGACGTCCTCCACGGTGTGGCTGCGACACCGATCTACTGGCACGGAGGTAAGATGTCAGGCAGGACGCACGCAGTCGGCGAACCGTGAGCGCGCGTGGTACGATCTGCTGGAGAAACTCGAGCAACAGAGAATCTCGGCTAAGAGGGCGATCATTAACGATCGGGAAGCTGAGAAACGCCGCACGCGCCCCAAAACGCGGGGCCAAAAGGTTCGCATGATTGAAACGAAGAAGAAGCGCGCAGTTCACAAAGCTGCGCGAGGTCGAGTGAGCGGTGAGTGGTGATAGTCAGTCGACTTTGGCCTCATGATCGCGGGTGTTCCGATGAGCAGTACGGAGGGCAGTCACGGCTGGCCGGAATCTGCTGATGGCAACTGCGCTGATGCGACCGAGATTCCGTTGCTGGCAAGTCAGAACAGCAGTCGGCGTGATGCCGGCACGGACGCCGTTCGCGGCGCGAGGCTAGAGTGCTTCCACCGAATCTCGAACTTTGATCACGCCGGATTTTGTCTCATGGATCAAATTTTGACCGAAATTGATTTCGGTCGGCGTCGACCAGGTCCCGTGCGTCGACGTTCGAGGAGGTAATCGGGATACCGCGGAGAGACCACTGACCGGATTCCTCGCTCGCACGTTGAGACAGCTTCGCGCATACCGTGGAAAACGTGCTCAGGTCAGCAAACGATAGGTGGCGACATAGCGACTGGTTCCGGGTCCGGTGGAGAATGTTGTTGGAAGTACTCCATCTAAACCGAAGCAAATCCGTAGTCGTTGGCCGGCTTGCTGAAAAATTGCTCGAATGATTCGTCCTGAATTGGGGCCGGAATTGCCGTGAAGGGTTAACTGAGGAGCCGCATCGATGATGGTCAGTTCGCACGTGCCTTCATCAACCACATTGCCGTCGAAGGAGACTCGGTACGCACCGCTGGAGAACTTGATTACGGTTCGCTGGACGACCAGCTCCGGCGCCCCATCCCCGTTCAGTTCTGCTCGGATCATCTGCCAAGATCCTTCGAGCGGCGATGGAGAATCGCAATCGAGCATGGTGTGAGCCGCTTTTGAATGCCTATCGTTTCGTAACCTCGCGCACGGCGGTTTCCACGCGATCTGGCGACTCCAGATTTTTTGCACCAAGTGCTCCGAGTTCGGCGAACTTTCGTGCACCCGGAATCAACATGCCTTCGAAGGATCCGACGGCAGAGTTGAAGCCTTTAACCGCGTTATCGAGACCGCGGCCAATTTTCTCGAGATTTTCGGCGAAGATGGCGATGCGATCATAAAGCTGACGGCCCAACTGACTGATCTCTTCGGCGTTCTTCGAAACCGATTCCTGCCGCCAGCCGTACGCTGCCGCTTTCAGCAGCGCGATGAGCGTCGACGGAGTCGCCAATAAAACGCGACGTGATAGCGCGCGATCCATCAAGGTACTGTCTGCGTGAAGTGCCGCCCCGAGGAATTGATCACCAGGAAGGAACAGCACGACGAACTCAGGTGCAGGTTGGAACTGCTCCCAATAGTTCTTGGCGCCCAGCGCGTCGATGTGCCCACGAACTTTGGCAGCATGTTCGGCGAAATAGGTGGCGCGGGACGTCTCGTCGGTTGCCTGCATGGCGGTGCGGAAAGCCTCAAGGGGCGTCTTCGCATCGACGACGATACGTTGTCCACCCGGCAGGCGAACGACCAAGTCCGCACGAAGCCCGCCCGAACTTTCTTGCTCGGAGAAATTGCAGTACGCGAGCATGTCTGCCATCTCGACCACGCGGCGCAATTGGAGCTCGCCCCAACTCCCTGCGTAGGTGGTCGAGCGAAGCGCGGTTGAAAGACGTGACGCTTCCGTCTGGAGTATCAGTTGGGCGGTATTCAAAGAACGGAGCTGTTCAGACAGCGTTCCGTAGGCCTCTTTTCGGGCGTTCTCGATCGCGCCAATTTTGGCGTCGACCTGTTCCAGAGAGGCTTTGAGCGGCTTCACAATTGCATCGATGGCCTGCTGCCGCTTTTCGAGGTCGCCAATTGATTGCCGCTGAAGGGCGGAGAAGGTTTCTCGCGCGAGTTCTAAGAAAGACGTGTTATTTCGGCTGAGTGCGTCCGCGGACAAAGCTTTAAACTCATGGGTAAGCCGAAGCTGCGCGTCTCTCTCGGCGGTAAGCTGGGTCGAGATTTGCGTGTGCGCGACGGTCAAGTCAGTGAGCCGATTCCGTAATCCGGAAAGCTCGCCAACCACTCGGTCGCGTTCGGTCGCGGTCGACTCGAGTTGGACTCTCACGGGAGCGTGGCGAGCAGCCAGAAGCAGCCAGGTCAAAACGACCCCTAGTAATATCCCAAAAATGGCGACAAGGATCAGCACGTTCTCAGCATTGTCGGAGCCTTGATTGAATCAACCATCATGATGAGGATCTGATGCGCTCCTTGACAGGAGGCTTTTCAGTCTGCAAACACGTAGCGACGGAGCCCGTTTCTTAGCCGGCAAAACGACTGCCGGCCGGGCCATCCGAAGTGGTCCAAGTCGATGCTCACTGAAAAAACTTCCGCGCAGCCTGCCACGGCCAACAAACCGTTAGTGCTGGTCGTAGATGACGAGTACGGACCGAGAGAGTCGATTGCGTTCACGCTTTCCTCGGAATTTACGGTGGAAACCGCTGAGAGGGCGGCTGAGGCCTTGGCGAAGCTTCGGGCCAAGTCATTTTCGGTCGTGGTACTCGATATTCGCATGCCGGAAATGGACGGCATTCGTGCCCTCGAAGAGATCCGCAAAATCGACCCGCTGGTCTCGGTCGTTATGTTGACTGGATATGGCACCCTTTTGACGGCGCAACAAGCCATCGTTGCTGGTGCAAATCAGTACCTGAGAAAGCCGCCGGATATCGCTGAATTGATTGATGCGGTTCGTAAACAGACGGACGCGACGCGGGTTCGTCGTCATCAGGCAAAATTGGGCCGCGATGCGCACGACCTAAATGCGGCATTAAAACGCGAGATTCAGGTCAACGAACCACAGGTTTGGCAGGCGAGAGCTTCGGTCGAATTAGTACATGATTTGAACAACCCATTGACCGTGGTTGTTGGATACGCCGCATTGTTGGTGGAAGAAGCGCGGGCCGTGGCGGCATCGGATCCAGAGAGAGGAAGTCGGCTGCGTGACTATGCCGGAATCGTCGAAAAGGCAGCAGCTTACTGCCATCATCTTTCGGAAAATTGGCGGCTAGCCTCGAAGCAAACGGCCGAATTCACGCGCTTGGATTTGATGCACGTGATGCAGGAGGTGAGACAGGTAGTTTTTTTCGGCGAGATTGCGGTTCAGTTCACGGGACTTTCTGCCGCGTATATCCGTGGCTCAAAATTCGAGCTGATGCGCGTGTTCCAAAATCTGTTCAAGAATGCACTCGAAGCGGGAGCCAAGCAGCTCAGCGTGTCGGTGATTCGAAATGGGGACATGATCGACGTGACGATCGTCGATAATGGAGCGGGCATGGATGCCGAACATGTTAGGCGAGCGCTCAAAGGCGGTTTCAGTAACAAGGTGAATGGAACGGGCCTTGGCCTTAGCATTTGTCGTCATCTTTTAGGTACACATGGAGCCACAATGTTGTTGGAATCTGCCCCAGGAAAAGGGACCACGATCCGCATGGCTTTTCCGTCGACGGCGTGACGGCTAAATGAAGCGGCGTCGCGTTAAAATAACCGGCCTCGGTTTTGTAACTCCAGCAGGGATCGGCAAGGAAGCGTTCTGGCAGGGCATCATGGAGCCCGTGAGCCGCGTCACCGTGGTCAAGCGCTTTGCAGAAGAAGCGGGACCCTTCGTCGCGGCGGAGGTGAAGGGGTTTCATGTCGAACATCACATAGCAGGAATTACGGCTAAGCGGATGCCGCGGCACACACAGCTCGCGCTTGGGGCTGCCGCGCTCGCGGCGGCTGATGCTGGCATCAGCCTTCCACAGCTGCGTGATAGCAACGCGCTGGTGATGATCGGTGCGACATTGATGGACTTTGGAGTGATCAACAAAGGCGTCGAGTTGATCCTCCGGAAGGGGCCCAATAATGCGCTGCCGACATCGGTTGCTAACGCATTAGTAAGTGCTATTGGCGCATCGATTAGTGAAGTTATAGGAGGGACGACGCGAACGATGTCTTTGCAAAGCGCGTGTTGTTCAGGACTCGATGCCATCGGTCGTTCAGCGGAGATGATCGCAAACGGCGAAGCAACGATCGCTGTCTGCGGTGGAGCAGAGGCGCCACTTTATTTTCATCCGATGCTTGAGCTCAAGCTGGCTGGGCTGGCACCCGGTAATCCGGATTTTCCAGAGCGACAGTGTCGTCCTTTCGATTCGTGGAGAACTACCGGTGTGATCGGCGAAGGTGCATGCGTTCTGATCCTCGAAGCGGACGAAAGTCCACGGCCGGCGTATGCTTATGTAGGAGGTTATGGATACGCGTCGGACTCGCCTGAATCCCCATGCGATGGTCTTGCTGAAGCGGTGCGACTTGCCCTGGCAAACAGCGGATTGCGGCCCAACCGCGTAGAATGCATCAACGCGTGGGGACCCGGACATAAAGTTCTGGATGCCGCGGAAGCGAAAGTTCTTCGCGACTTTTTTGGATCTACGCTGGCGACAATTCCCGCAGTGTCGATTAAAGGCGCGATTGGGAATCCGCTCGGCGCTGCGGGCGCGATTCAGATCGGATGTGCAGCGCTTGGTCTAAAACGCTCGGCAATTCCCCCCACAGTTAATTGGACGCATCCTGACCCGGCGTGCCCCCTCGGTTTGAGCGCGGCGCCGAGGTACGTCGAGCACGAAAATGTTCTGGTCAATGCGCATGGGCTTTCGGGGACAAACGCATGTTTGGTGCTCACACGCTGATCGTTAATCCTACGTTAGTTGCAGCGATTGCTGCGGCGTGCGTGGGCTTCGCTGCGTTTTGGTCGAATCCATATCGCGGAATGAATCGGGCGTTTTTCTCCGGTTCGTTGCATGTGACGGCGTGGCTAATCAGTCTTCATTTGGCCCTGACCGTCGACGATGGACTACCATGGCTGCGAGTTAGTTGCGCGGTAGGCGGGTGGATGCCGATCCATATCTTGGTAGTCCAAGAAACCATCGCTGCGCGGCTGGGAGACACGATTCACGACTGGATCACTCGTCACAAGATATGGCTGACTCTATCGGCATTTCTGGGCATCACTCCGTTAAGTGGCGCGTTCATACCTTCATACTCGACTGCGGAAAACAGAATCCATGGATGGGGCTACTATGCTTACATCGTTTTAAATTTGATGCTGTACGGATACCTTGTACGCGACGCGCTTCGTCGTTTGAAGAGCCTGACGGGTGTCAAACGCTTGGAGCTGCAGGTCTGGCTCGGAGGAGGGTGCGTGATCGGCCTCACGATTTTCACACTCATGGCGCTGAATGCTGTTACTAGGGATCCTGTATTTGTGCGACTGCAACCGGTGCTTATTCTCGTATTCTACGCTCTAACTGCGTTCGCGATTACAACGCACCGCATTTTCGATGCCCGTCAGATTCTGCTCATTGCTCTCGAAAAGTTCGTTCTAATCATAACTATCGCATTTGCCGCGTATGTACTGGACCTTGGGCTGGGGAGCGTTCTTCCGGAACCTTTCGGTTTCGTAGCGACCACCGCCGTTTCGCTATGGCTGGCCGTGAGTCTAAACGGAGCGCTTAACCGGATCTTCAGGTTCTACCCCGAAGCAACGGCGGCTCGACAAGCGGCATTTGCCGTCGCACGACGTGAAAGTCGGGTTGATAGCCTAGAAAAAGCGTTCTCAGATATTTTGAAAGGCTGGGGACACACTGAGCGCGCTGTGATTATCTCCGGCGCCAAAGGTTTACTTAAAGGGGGCGATGTTGAAGTCGCGGAAGATTCTGCGGCTGTACGAGCTTTACGGCAGCTCCGATGGGCGACTCCTGAGAGATTGATGCGCGAGCGCTCATCGCCAGAGCGGCGCGCGCTTGCATCGTTGTTAGACCAGCATGGCTTAGGAGCGGTCGTGATTGGTGAAGGGCCGACATTAACTGCTTTGGTCGGGGTGGGCACCGTTGCATCGCGACGGCCCTTCACTTATCCTCAGATCACCCAACTACTGGAACTCGCTTCCATCATAGGAGGCGCCCTCGAACGAGCACATTTCTCCGTTAAAGCCCAGCATGCTGAGCAGCTCGCAACGGTTGGATTGTTGGGCGCAAGCCTTGCCCATGAGATTCGGAACCCACTCGTAACAATCAAAACGTTCGTCCAGCTGTTGCCAAAGCACTACGGTGATCCGGTATTCAGAGATAAATTCTTCGTCCTCATCGGAGACGAAGTTACTCGAATCGATCGACTCACCGAGCAGTTACTCGACCTCGCTTCTCCTCGTGCCTATAGCGCAGAAGCGTTGGAGCTTCATCCGGTGTTACGTTCTAGTCTCGAACTCGTCACTGCGAAAGCCGAAGACAAGCAGATTGCGTTTCTCGTAGAATATCAGGCGGCATCTGATCGCGTGCTCACCGACGGGTCCGCAGTCAAACAGGTTCTCCTGAATTTGTGCTTCAATGCAATCCAAGCTGTAGAAAAGCATGATGGGGAGCGTTGGGTGAAGGTGAGTACACGGAATGTCCCAAAAGGGCTCGAGATGACAATTACAGACAGCGGGCCCGGTATCTCCGAGGACATTCGCCCACGACTCTTCCAGCCCTTCCAATCGACAAAGTCATCCGGGTTTGGACTTGGACTCGCAATCTGCCGTGACATCTTGGCAGGCCTCGATGCCACAATCTCAGTCGATCCAAAAGTGGACGGCAGTGGCGCCTGTTTCCGCGTCGTGTTCCCATGTCCAGCTTAGTCATCTTCGCCACTTCTGATACCGCGTTGGCGGAGACTTGGGAGCGGCAACTTCCGAAAGGGCGGGTCGGCCTAAGACTCGCTCCCCACTTGTTTGCGGCAGGAACTTCGCCCGGCTTTTCCGCCGTAGTAGTGCTGGATGCTGCAAGCGAAACGTCAGTCCCCGTGACGTTGGTGAAGTGCCCTACCATCTACGTGGGCGAACCGGGAAGTTTGCCGTTCGAACAGGCGCGAATGGGGGGAAGAGCTCGTGTATATATGTCATACGAAGAGAGCGCCGTGCGTCTGAACGAGCTACTTCCCCTGGTCGAAGAGTTGGCCGAGAAACAGAGCATGGTCGAACTTCTGACTGATAAAGCGAGGCGCGGAGAAATCAGTCGTCCCGCCGTCCGCAACAGTGGCTACGGCGATGTCGCTGAGCTCTGGGATTTCTTCGAAGGAGCGGTTGAGAATCTGGATACGCGGGATCGGTTGATCGCGGAGTTTCGTCGTGCCTCCAGACAGCTGCTTCGCGCCTCACATGCCGTGTTTTTTCTGCGCGAAGCAGACGGTTTTCGTGCGGATCGCGGCACGTCGTTTTTCCCGATCGATGATCCGATCGTTTCTTTTTTAGAGAATCATCCGGCAGTCATTGATGGTACGCGGTGGGATAGTCCTGCCGACCCGGTGGCAGAACTGGCGGTACGTAACCGACTCGCTCTCTGGGGAGCACGCCTGCTTGTGCCGATACACGACAATGGGCGTCTATTGGGTCTTATTGCTCTTGGAGTGAGGGATGACGGTCAGCCTTACGTCGAAGCAGATCATACCCGTGCCGTGTTCTTCGCCCGCTTATTGCGGCACTTCCTCGCCAAGTCTAGTCAGTTAGGACGTCTTCATCAGCTCGCTGAGCAGGCTCGAATCGGGGCAAAGTATCTGCCGAGTACGCTTGTACTGGGAGCCGATGAAAGCGTACCGCGCCATGTGCCGTTGGTCGTGCGTGATTTGATGGGACAGGCACGACGCTCTCGGGAAGTCTGTCGCACCTCTCCGAGCGCGGCTCAGCCTTTCCGAGCAAGTGCGGGGCTGATCGCTGAGACCGGAGGCGTTTGGGCCTATTGGGAAGAGGTTAGCGGGGAAGTTCATGATGCTGCAGCACGCCAGCGAGCTAATCGACGTACACTGCTTCGTGAACTCGCGCTAACGCTTAGCCACGAATTGGGTAATGCCTTGGTTTCGTTGGCAACATTCCGCCAGGCCGGGCCCGATCAACCCTTGCCACCGTCGTTGATTGAAACAGTTAAAGGCGACGTCTCGAATCTCGAAGGACTGAATCGGAATCTGTCTTTGATGCAGATATTGCATGAAGCCTCGACCGAACCGATGGATGTTCGGGAGATCGCGCAGACGATTGGACATTCGGTGGGAGTCCGTGTCGAAATCGGTCCCGACCCCGTCGTGCTAACAGGTTCGAGGAAGCTCTTAGACTTCGCTCTCCGATCACTGATTGCAACCATCGCTGAAAATAGAAAAGGTCTGGGGGTATCTGAAATGACACTACAGGTCCGGTCAACTGGCGCAAAATCGGAATTGACGGCGTTGTTTTCGATAAAGGGCCGTCAATTAGAGCTTGAGGGGATTCTCCCTGAACCGATAGAAGATAGCGTGCCGAACCAAGGTCGGATAAGCGTGTTCTTAGCTAAAGAGATTCTGCGTTTGCACCGGGGCGAAATCCACGCCGGGCCTGGGTTGGAGGGAACCGAGATTTTAATCTCACTTAGAAGTAGATGAATCTTGGAGAACGGGTCTCGGAATGGGCAGAGCAAAATGCGTCCGTAAAGGCTCTGGTTTTAATCGGTTCGCGAGCCAGGTCAGATGTCGATCAGGTTTGGAGAGCGGATTCACAGTCCGATTGGGATTTTCAGGTCATCACTTCTAGGCCTGCGATTTTCTTGAATGCTGACTGGACGAACTGCCTCGGACTAGAATTGCAAACCTACGCTCTGAGGCGCGCTTCGCTCGGAGGTGTACCGAAACAAACGGCGATATTCAAAGAAGCTGAAGCCGATTTCGTAATACTTTCGTCAACGACTTTAGTGTTGGCCCGGCTTGCTATAAATATCGGTATTCACAAACGTTCCGTATCTTTGCGCCGTAGGCTTCAGGATCTCGCGGTTGTCATCAGGCCCGGATGGCACTTCCTCAAAGGTAAAAGTTCTTGGGAACCGTTTTATCTTTCTGTCGTGAGAAACGTTACGGACGCAAGACTTGACGACGAATCGGTCAGGCGTCTAGCCGACGGATTTGTATGCGATGCGTTGTGGACGCAGCGCAAGATTGAGCGTGGCGAGTTTCTGGCAGCGCAGCGAGCGTTCCATAGGAATCTTCTTGAGACCAATTT
>JBDSPT010000371.1:0-6045 GCA_039930205.1 Opitutus sp.
CGAAAGGGTGCGACTCTGCCCGCGCAAGTTGGCGTAAAACGGCTTCCAGCACGTTGTGACTCTCAGTAGATTCAGCAATCGTGTATCCGCATCCGTGCGGGCGTGGATGGGCGCGTCCCCTTAGAGCGGGTTAACTTAAACTGTAGCCGGACGCCGCCTCGTTGTGATCGCGAGGTGCGCGAAGCGCGCCGTGGCGATCCAGCTGGATTGCTTCGTCGCTGCGCTTCTCGCAATGACAGGAACTCAGCTACCGTTTTGTTTAAAAGGCTCTAGGCCCCAAGATCCACGCTCTCACGAGTCGTTCAGGTCGGTACGCGTAGATCACAACCGAAACGCCACGCAACCCCGCAACCCTTGTCCAGATAAACGCTTCAGGGTGCCACGGCGTCGGTCGAGCTTGTGGGCAGAGATTCGGACATCGCCAGCGACGGTCGAGTGCGCCACGGATGAAGCGATGTCCGAGCTGCCGACCGAAGTTCCTGCCTGTGCTGGATGTGGCACCTGTTGCCGCCTCCTGGTCGAGCTTCAACCCGGCGACGCAGTACCCGAGGAGTTTGTCGTCGAGCACTCGGGTTTACGGTGCATGGATCAGGACGGCGACGGAACGTGTGTGGCGCTCGATCGAGTAACGAAGCTTTGCACGATCTACGAACAACGTCCCGCGGTCTGCCGCATCTTCGCGCGAGGCAGCGGACTCTGCCGCTCAGTCCTCACGCGCTACGGCCTGCTGGCAAAGTCGGTCTGACCCGCATCATACCCGCGACCTCGTGCTCGCTCACCCAGTCTTCTGACCCTGCTCGTCCGGGGTCCGCCGCGCGTAGTCGGTCCGCAGTCGATCTGCTCTGATCGACAATCGTACGTATCAATCATCGTAGTACGACCTTTCGCCCGCCCCAATCGTGTCTCGCCCGCCAGCTGCCATCGCCACCACCTGTCTTCGCCCAAACTGGTTTGTCACGTAATACGTGACAAGTGCGTCCGTGATATCCCGGCGCCGTTGGCTCTCAAGTGACGGGCCGGTCCGCGGCGAGCGCTTGGGGGTTGCGGCTTTGCGCCCCAGTTTCACCCCGAGCGTATCAGGTCTTCGGGCACGCATCAGCTCGGTTACACAAGATTCGGTGTCGTCCGGGTCCCGTTCGCCATTCGCTGGCCCCCCAACCGGTTTGTCACGTATTACGTGACAAACCGGATCGGCCGGGGTCGCGAGGGTGGCCGGATGAAAACAAAAAACGAGCGGACGCCGAAGCGTGCCGCTCGTATCTTATAAAGACGGATGGGTGACCCGTCGGGCAATTCAGTGTCGAATCAGACGATGCGGGGTTTGCGCACCATCACTGCGACACCGATAATCGCGAGCACGCCACCGCCGACCATGTACATGACATGCTTGGGCTGGCGGGCGCCGCCGTCCATCGCGTTAGCGACGTTCGTGCCTACGCTGGCAGCGGCACCAGCGACGGAGTCCTTGCGGTTAAGGCCTTGCACGAAGAGGAAGATGCCGAGGGCGATAAGTACGATACCGATTATGTTTTTCATGGGATAAGTTGAATGCCCCATGACCGACCCGAGGATGGGCTATGCGTTCCCGGGTTTCGCCCGATGGCAGCATTCAAACGTGACTGCGGCTTCTGCTGATTGCTTGCAACCGGCGGGTGCCGTCGGGGTCGGTATTTCACAACGTCGAACTCCGCCAATGAGACCTTTGCTCACCACTTCCCATGCGGACTCGCCCACCGTCACCACAATCTCCGAGATCCGAGATCATTACGACACGATCTCTCCCTATTATCAGAGTCTCTGGGGCGAGCATATTCACCACGGCTTTTGGCACGGAAATGAGTCGGCAGCGGAAGCGCAGGAGAACTTGATCAAGGAGCTCGCGAAGCGTGCGCGGATAAAAGAAGGGGATCGGGTTCTCGACGTCGGATGTGGCTTGGGTGGGTCTTCCATGTTCCTCGCGCGTGAATACGGAGCGATGGTCCGTGGCATCACGTTGAGTCCAAAGCAGGTATCGACTGCGCGCGACCAGGCACGTCGCCGAGGGTTGCTGGGTCGCGTTAATTTCGAGGTCCAGGACGCGCATCAACTCGCGAAGGATCCCGCATTTTACGACGTCATCTGGGTCGTGGAATGTAGTGAACATCTATTCGACAAAGCCGCCTTCCTCACCGAGTGCGCTCGACATCTCGTCCCGGGCGGTCGCCTTGCCGTCTGTGCGTGGCTCGTAGGCGACTCACTCAATGAAGCCCAGCACAAGCTGGTGGAAGCGGTCCGCGTCGGGATGCTGTGCCCCTCATTCGGAACGTTGGGCGAGTACGGGACGTGGATGAGTCAGGGAGGGCTGGTGGTGGAGTCGGTTGAAGATATCACATCTCAGGTGAGCCGGACCTGGTCCTTATGTCGTCCGATTCTCGAATTCCCGCTCGTGAAAACCATGTTGTCCGCTGGAAACGAGAAGCTCGCCGCCTTCGCCGATTCGTTCAGCGCGATCGACGAAGCCTATCGTACCGGTGCGATGCGTTACGGCATGTTCGTTGCCCGTCGTCCGAATGAGTGATCCGTCGGCGTGAGCCGTGGGCACAAACGCAGGTTTGCTTCCCCGCCTCGCGTTTATTCTTTTGTTCGCATGCCCCAATGCAGCCTCCGTACGGTACTCCTGTTTCTCACTTTATTCGGCAGGCTCGTCGCTGCGACTCCGGAGGAGATCAAGCTCTGGCCCGATCGGGCGCCGGGTGAGGTGGCGACACTTCCGCCAGAGGGGGACACGACCAAGCCGACGGAAAACCTCATCGCGGGAAAGCGTGTCGCGCGGATCGGCAATGTTTCGTCGCCGACTCTTACCCTCTATCGGCCGGCCGCCGCGGCCAACACGGGTGCGGCGGTCCTCGTCTGCCCCGGCGGCGGCTACAACATTCTCGCGGTCGATCTGGAAGGCACCGAAGTGTGCGAGTGGTTGAACTCGATCGGTGTGACCGCGGCCCTGCTCAAATACCGTGTGCCGCGTCGTGAGGGACAGGTTCGACACGGCCCGCCGTTGCAGGATGCGCAACGAGCGCTCGGCTTGCTTCGCCAACGCGCGAACGAGTTGCAGATCAATTCTGAGCGGATTGGCGTGCTCGGCTTTTCGGCCGGTGGGCATCTGGCCGCAATGTTGAGCAACCACCACGACACTCGCACGTATCCGAGAATTGATGCCGCCGACGAACTCAGCTGCAGGCCGAATTTTTGCGTGCTGATCTACCCCGGATACCTGACCACCTCAATCACGGGTCCCGATGTCTCCCCCGACTTGAAAGTGAAAGCCGGAGTGACGCCGCCCACGTTTCTCGCCATGACGGAAGACGATCCCGTCGGCGTCGAGAATCCGCTCTTCTACTATCTCGCCCTGAAACAAGCGAAAGTGCCGGCTGAGCTGCATCTTTATCCGACCGGCGGACACGGCTACGGCCTCCGCCGTACCAAGGATATGGTGACAACCTGGCCGGATCGCGTGGCGGACTGGATGAAAACGGCGGGATGGCTGGAAGTGATGCAGCCCAAGTGATGGGGGAAGGAGCGTCGGCCGTGGGTCAGGTGAGCTAAATCTGAGGCCGCCTGTCATTCTCAGACCTTGACCCACGATGCGGTGGGGGGATGGACAATGGACTCATCTGGTCATGGCGAGGAGCGAAGCGACGCGGCCATCCATCTGAAATTTTAGCTGGATTGCCACGCCGGCAAGCCGGCTCGCAATGAGAAACAAGAGAAGTTCATCAGCAGCGCAGCGAAGACTCCAGTGGGCGCTGTCCGCCGAGGGTGCTCCGCGCCCGGATCGGGGCCGATCTCGCACTGGATTAGGTCAAAGCCCGGTCGTATTCGGCCCGGTCTTTCGGTTCGCTCAGGAATGACACAACAGGTCAGGACCGCGCCTCCGCTTTTTTTCGTTCGGCGATAAGCGGAAAATCGTTTTGGGTGAGCGGTCCATCTGTTTCCGACCACTCCTGAATGTCCCGCCTCAACTTCGTCCTCGAAAAAGAAGCTTCGAATTCTCACGCCCGCGCGGGCTCGTTCCAAACGCTTCACGGCAAGGTTGAGACGCCGATCTTCATGCCGGTCGGCACGCAAGCCACGGTCAAAGCCCAGACGGTCGAGAGCTTAAAAACGGTCGGCTCGCGCGTCCTGCTGGCGAACACCTATCACTTGCTGCTGCGTCCCGGTCCCGAGGTGTTTCGAAAGCTCGGCGGGATCCACCGGTTCATGAACTGGGACGGGCCGGTGCTCACCGATTCGGGCGGGTTTCAAATCTTTTCACTCCCGCACGAACGCGCAATGCAAGAGGACGGCGCGCGGTTCAAGAGCTACGTCGACGGCACGCATTATCTGCTCTCGCCGGAGTCCAGCATCGATATGCAGAAGGCCATTGGGAGCGACATCATGATGGTGCTCGATCAATGCATCCCCTCCACCGCCGAGTATGGACTGGCGGAATCGGCGATGAATCTTACGCACCGCTGGGCTGAGCGATCGCTCCGGGCACGCGGAGATTCGCCGCAAGCGCTGTTCGGCATCGTTCAGGGAGCGTGTCACCGCGATTTGCGCGAGCGCAGTGCGGCGTTTCTGCAGAAACTGCCGTTTGATGGCCTGGCGATTGGCGGACTAGCGGTCGGAGAAACTCACGCGGAGCGCTACGAGTTTACCGGCCTGGTCACCGCGCAGCTGCCCAAGAATCTCCCGCGTTATCTGATGGGCGTGGGTACTCCGATCGACCTGCTCGAGGCGGTGCATCGAGGCGTGGATATGTTCGATTGTATCATTCCATCGCAGCTCGCGCAGCGCGGCGTGGTCTTTACTTCACAGGGTAAACTTCAGCTTCGCCGGGCGGTGCACAAGTTTTCGGATGAGCCCGTCGATGCGCGGTGCGAATGCCAGGCGTGTCGCGACTATTCGCGCGCTTATCTGCACCACCTCGTGAAAACCGACGAGATCCTCGGCTGGCATCTGCTCACGATCCACAATCTCTCATTCTACCATCGGCTGATGCAAGAGATGCGGGCGAGTATTCTGCGCGACGACTTCGCAGCGTACTATGAGCGTCAACGCGTCGAGTTGGTGCGAGGTGACGAGGAGCACCCGAGTCAACCCTCCAAACCGAAACCGCGACATACGACTCCCACGCACCTGGGCAATTACGAGGTTCTTACCTCAGCGGAGAAATTTTCCAGTATCCGACAAATCAGTTCAGGGGAGGTGATGCACTCGGTGAACCGGCCGAGCGATGAGGCGAATCGGCTGTACGTTGAGCAGTCGTGGCTCGCCTCGCGCCTCAATGCGGCTGACCCGGATCAGAGTGAATGGGTGATTTGGGACGTTGGATTGGGAGCCGCTTCGAACGCGATGGCGGCGGTGCAGTGCTTCGAGCAGCAGGTCAGGGCTGGAGCGGGCAAGGTGAGGCCGCTTCGTATCGTGAGTTTCGAATGCGATTTGGACCCTTTGAGATTGGCCGTGAAAAATCCCAGTCATTTTCCGCATTTGCGACACGGTGCGCCGCACGAACTGTTGAAGAATGGGCGCTGGGTCCACCGGTCCGGTCGGTTGAGTTGGGAACTTTGGGAAGGCGACTTCCTGGAAAAATATTCGGCGACCGCCGTCCCCGACGTGCTCTTCTATGATCCGTTCTCGTACAAGACGGACGCGGTGTTGTGGACGGCTCCGGTGTTCTCGCGGATTTTCGATTACTGCCGGCCGAAGTCGTCCGAGCTCTACACGTACTCGTCGTCCACGGCGGCACGGGTCGCGTTGTTGAGTGCCGGCTTTTTTGTGGCGGCAGGCGTGGGAACGGGCCCGAAAATAGATACAACCATGGCGTTCTCGCGCGAAATTGGCCCATCGCAGCATCCGCTTGCGCCAAAGTTACTGGGGACCGATTGGCTCTCACGCTGGCGCCGGAGCGGTTCGAAGTTTCCCGTTGGATTGGCCGGCGAGGAGCGAGCGGCATTCGAGCGACGGATTGAAGGGCATCCGCAGTTTGCGGGGATGGTCCGGACGTAAGACTGACGGGGCGTAGGG
>JBDSPT010000372.1:0-4416 GCA_039930205.1 Opitutus sp.
ATCACAACGCCGGAAGAGCGGCAGCACGGCGTGGTGGCGATCGACATCGGTGCGGGCACGACGGACTTCGTCCTCTACCGCGACGGCGTGGCGCATACGACGGGCGTGGTTCCCGTGGGCGGGACGCATCTGACGAACGATCTCAGCATCGGCTTGCGACTGACGGAAGGGCAGGCGGAGAAGTTGAAACTGCGTTTTGGTCGGGCGACGGTGCAGGCGAAGGACAAGGCCGAGAAAGTGTGGCTTGATGGCAATTTCGCGATCGGGGATCGGCAGTTCTCGAGGCAGGCAATCGAGCAGATCACGTCGGCGCGGACTTGGGAGTTGCTCGAGGTGGTGAAAAAGAAACTTGGCAACACGTTCTCTTCGGAAACGTGTGCGGCAGGCGTCGTGCTGACCGGCGGAACGGCGAAGCTTGCGGGAATTGCTGAAGCGGCGGCCAAGGTCTTTGGCGTGCCGGCGCATCTCGGACAGACGCCTTCGTGGGTGGCCGAGAACTTGCGTGATCCTGGTTATGATACGGCGCTGGGTTTGCTCTACTACGGAGTCAGCGCGCAGAACGAACGGGCACCGACCGCTCGCCGAAATACCGGATTCCTTTCCAACGTTAAACGCCTCTTCGCCAGCGCCTGATCACGATGAATCTGAACGAACTTCCTCTCGAGCACTCGTTGCTCACGGATCGTAATCTCGCGATCAAGCTGGTCGGCGTGGGCGGAGCCGGTTCCAACGCGGTTGACCGCCTGAAGATGGAAAACCTCGAACGGCTGCAGCTCGCCGTGGTGAACACCGATCATCAGGCACTCGCGAGCTCGCCAGTGCAGGACAAGGTCATGATCGGAATGACCGTCACGCGCGGATTGGGCGCCGGCGGCGATCCGGAGCTTGGACGCGAAGCCGCGGAGTCCGACCGCGAAAAAATCGCCAAGGTCGTGAAGGATTGTGACCTGGTATTTTTGATCGGCGGGATGGGTGGCGGCACTGGAAGCGGCGCGATGCCCACGGTGGCGGAGATCGCGGCCGAGCAGGGCGCGCTCGTGATCGCGTTTGTGACGATGCCTTTCAGCTTCGAAGGTGGACGTCGGCTGAAGCAGGCCGAAGAAGGATTGGCGGCGCTGCGCCGCGTATGCGATGCGGTGATTCCGCTTCCCAACGATGTACTGCTCCAGGAGGCGGCGGAAAACGAAACCGTATTGGATTCGTTTGCACGTGCTGACGAGTGGATGGGCCGGGGTGTGAAGTCGATCTGGGCGATGCTGTTCAAGACCGGGTTGATCAACCTGGATTTTTCGACGCTGCGGCAGGTGTTTCAACAGCGCGGAGGGAAGACGCTGTTCGGGCTGGGGGAAGGCTCAGGGGCGACGGCGGTTTCCGACGCGATCTCGAGTTTGAAGCTTTGTCCGTTGCTGCATACGCCGGAGTTTTCGCGCCGTGCGGATCGACTTCTCGTCAACATCATCGGAGGCACGGATCTGACTTTGCCGAAAGTGAATGAATTGATGACATCAATCACCGAACAGTTTGGCCGGGAGTCGCACATTATCATGGGCGCGGTGATTGATGAGGAGATGCAGAATCGGGTCGAAGTGTGTGTGCTCGGCACGTGCGACATGAACGGGCGTGGCGTGGTGCATCGTCGGCCGATCACTGCGGCCACGGCGAGGACGCGGATCACTGCGGCTCGAAATGAGCATCCGACTGAAATGACCAGAAGCCTGCCGACGAGCAGTGCGCCGGTTGGAACCATCAATGCGGCAGGTACGGGTGACCTGACGCTTGAACAAGCGGCGGCGGCTGCGGCTCAGAAGATTGCGCAGGAAGAGTTTGGTTTCGGCGAGTTGGAGAGCCGGGGACATTTTGAGAAGACGGATCGAAATCTTTTCGATGGTCAGGATTTGGACGTACCCACGTATCTACGACGGGGGATTAAGATTTCGATTTAAGCGGGGTGGCGAAGATCCAGTGAATGCCGCCCTGGCAGCTGTTTGGGAAATGACTGTCATCGTGAGGTGAGCAACGCACGCCGTGGCGATCCAGCTGGATTACCTCGTCATCCCGCGAAACAGGACTCCTCGTAGTGATAGAATTCCCCAAGCAGGCCCCAGAACGTGGAGGGGTTCACTTCCCACGGGAATGGAGCAACTCGAACAAAGCCGTGGGTGTGTTGGAGGGGAGGAACGACCGGTGTCGTGAATGGATGACCGCAAAGGACGAAGCAGACTGTGTCCTTCCGCCTATCCCTTGAGGTTACAATTCCTCGAATTGCTTTTTTGATAAGTCGCCTGAGTCGTGTCGGCTGGCCGACGCCCACGAAAAAGCCCGCCGGGGACCGGCGGGCTGTGGCAAAGGGGTAAAGTGGGGTAGAGCGACGTCAGACGGCTTCGGGGAGGGCTACTCCCTCTACCTGCGGCGTGAGGAGATTGTGGCGCCGAGCTTTCTGCAGGTGGTGACGTTTCCCTAGCATACGATCGAGTTTATCGACCAGCAGAGAGACGGCTTTGTGACACTCGTCGCTCTGAACGGTGGCATTCATATCGGGACCATTGATTTCGATATGACCCTTGGCCTTGAATCGGGTCGCGACCTCTTCCTTCGCGTCGCACTCCAATTCCACGCGGATGCGCACGATGCGCTCCTGGTGACGAAAGAGTCGCTCGGCTTTCTCCCGCACAAACGTCTTGAGGGACGGAGTGAGGTCGAGGTGGATGCCGGAGACGATCAGTTCGTGGTTGTTTTGTCTGTTCATGATGCTGCGTTATGTTTGGGTTTCAGCGAGCCAAGGCAGACCACCCGCCCAGGCCGAAAATTGTCCCGATATAGCTTGTGCCCTCGCCGCGCGAAGCGCTCCAAACTTTCTCTGCCGTCGTCGTAACCGTCGGATCTTCCGGTATTGGAAAATCGTTCATCGAACTCACCGGAAAACTGCGACCAGAGCTCGAGTTTTGCAACCTCTCTCGTACCGCGCCGGTCATAAAAGATCTCCAGCTTAAGCTTTGCCACATCGCTTGCGATTTGGGGCAGCCGGAGTCGGTCGCGAGTGCAGCGCTGGAAGTGGAACACTTCCTAAGCCGAACGCTGCCAGCGGGACGCGTGCTGCTCATCAACAATAGTGGCTTCGGCTCATACGGTGTCTTTCCTGAGCCCAATCTTTCGCATCAGCTCGGAATGATAGATGTTAACATCAGAGGCTTGGTCGATCTTACGGGGCGACTCCTCCCGACCATCAAAAAACGCGGCGGTGTCATCGTGAATCTCGCTTCGACCGCGGCGTTTCAACCTACGCCGTACATGGCGACTTATGGAGCGACGAAAGCATTCGTGCTCCACTGGAGCCTGGCGATGAATGAAGAGCTGCGTGGAAGCGCGGTTCGCACGCTGGCGGTTTGTCCGGGGCCGACGGCCACGCAGTTTTTCCAACGTGCGGGACTAAAGGAGGGAAGTGTGGCGGCGTCGTTGAGCATGGCGGGCGACGACGTTGTGCTCCAGGCACTCCATGCGCTTGGCGCGGGCCGTAGCCTCGTCGTCACAGGATGGAAGAACAAGCTGACAGCGATCGCAGGCGGGATGGCCCCGAAACGGCTCGCCGCGTGGATTGCAGGAAAGCTGATCGGGCGCTATCGGATGAGGCAAACCGGAGTCTGATGATGTCCGATGTCCAGGATTCGGAGAAACCTCAACTCGATGACTTTTCTCAGCGCGCGTGCGCCTGGCCGCGACGGCTAAAGCAGGGTCCGGTTCGGCTCACCACGAGAGATGAGCTGATGAGCTGGATCGTGTATGAGGATGCGCGGTTGCTCGTGGTTGGAAAGCCGGGCGACGTGGTCTGTCACCCATCGAAAGCGGGTCCCTGGTCCAGTTTGGTGGGCGCCGCGCGTGAGTACACGCAACTGCCGACGATGCATCTCGTTTTTCGACTCGATCGAGAGACCAGCGGGGTCGTGGTGCTCGCGAAGGATGCAAAAATGGCGAGTCGGCTCCAGACCGCGATGCAAGAGCGGAAAGTCGGGAAGAAGTACCAGGCGGTTCTCACGGGTAAACTAGAAAACTCCGTGACGGTGAATCAGCCATTGGGGGACGATGTGGCTAGTCCGGTGTTCGTGAAATCGTGCGTGCGGTCGGACGGCCAGACGGCGGTGACACACTTCGACCCGGTCAAGGCCGCTTCCGGATTTTCACTCGCCAACGTGGTGACGGAGACAGGGCGCAAACATCAGATTCGCGCGCACGCGCAATGGCTTGGGCACAGTATCGTTGGCGATAAAATCTACGGACCCGACGACCGCTGTTACCTCGAGTTTATCGACAACGGCTGGACTCCGGAGCTCGAAGTTAGGCTGTTGCTGCCCCGACAGGCACTGCATTGTGCAGAAATCGATTTGCGGACTGCGGGGATTGATCACGTATTTGCGGCGAAAT
>JBDSPT010000373.1:0-2571 GCA_039930205.1 Opitutus sp.
AGCCTGGCACCCACTCCGGCGGTGGCGAGTTGCGGTGTTTGTTCCTTGGCGCCGGAGCGAAGCTGGAGCACCGCGTTCGGGTAATAGGCTTTGGTGATGACGCGAAACGGGAGCTTCGGATGCTGCAGCGCATCCTGCTTTGCCAGGACTTCCTCGGGCACGACCACCACGTCATCGAATTTTGGATCAGTCGTTTCGATGATCGCCAGCTCGTTGTAGCGGTAGCTCTCGGAGAAGTTCTTCGTTTCGCCCTCAACGAGACGCATTTGATATTCTTCCTGCACCAAGCCGGTCAGTAATTCGCCAAAAAGAAGCAGGATCAGTCCAAGATGCGTCAGAAAGATGCCGGCTTTGCGCCATGAGAGCTTGAAGCGATAGACGTGCGCGGAAACGAGATTGATCAACAGGAGTCCGCCGATCAGGTATCCGCCGGGGAAAACGGGGATCGGCACCTCGCGAGCTTTCCACAGCACGAAGAACGATCGAAAGTATTTCTCCTGCACCGTCCAGATCCCCAGGTTAACCTGATCCAGCGTGGCGATGAAGATGAGCAACATCGACAGCACGAGCAGCACGACCGTGAGTCGCAGAGAGACGAAGAAGTTGCGGAACTGACGGACGACCGCGTTCATCGCGTGGATTCCGAAGAGGCTTTGATGGATTTCAAAAACGTGAGAAACGCCGGCTTCTGCTGAGCGACAAGAGCGTCGGGGCCCATGAGCTTGATAAACCACGTTGCGCCTTCAAACGGGATGATCGCGCCAATCATTCGCTGCGGTTTCGTCGCGGAAGGATTCGCGAACTCAACCACATCGGCGTGGAGTTCGTTGACATCCATGTGAGTCATGACCGGAGCGAGCTCGGACTCGGTCAGCGCTGGCAGTTCGAGTTGCCCACGCCAGCGATTCACGTTCGCGAGATTTCCTCCGACATCGCCGGGAAATGCCGTGATGGAGAGGTCCGCCTCGGCGCTGTCCTGACCAGTGATCGCGTAGCTGCCTTTGCGCATCGCCGAGGTCGGCTTCTTCCGCCAGTCAGCGGGCGCGGTCCAACTCAATCCAGCGCCACTCGCGGTGGGGACGGCCGTGCTCGCCATATCTCCCCCGGGCGGCGTCGTTGCGGGTTTCGGATCGACGGACGGAGTGCTGGGCACGGCACCGGTCAGAATCGGCGGCAGCGGTTCGGGCGTCTCTTTCGGGACGCGATAGCTCGCGACTTTGGCGTCACGACAGCCACCCAGGATGACCAACAAACCGAGAAGCAGTGGGGCAAAACAGAAACGCATGAAACGTTACGAATCAGGCTCTCTCGGGCGAAACTGCAACCCAATCCTCGGATCCATCAGGGGGATTCTGTCGGGTCTGTTACCGTTACCGTTTAGCGGCGGGCTCCACGCTTCCACTCGCCTGCCACTGCTCGGGAATTCCCAGCGACGCGCGCACGGGAGCTTTAACTCCTCCTTTCGGTTTATTCATCCCCATGAAAGCCAGTATGCTTCGAGGTTTGTCGGTCATGGACGCTTGGATCACCTTTGGGGTCGGATCACTTCACGCGCAAAGGATCGAGTTTCGCGCGACCATCAATTCGACCCGGGAATCGGAGGGAAGCACATCTACTGCGGCAGGGTGGGCCGTACTACTTTATCATGCCGGCACCACTACGCTTGATCTCACGGTACGGTTCCGCGTTGGTTCAGGCCTCGGAATGACGAAGCGGGGCGCGATCGCGCACGACGAGATTTATTCGAAGCCCATCGGCAGCGGGACCAGATAAGTCCTGAAGGTCTCCCCGCGCGGGACCGCTCATTCCAGGGGGGGTAAAAAACTGTAGCCGACGGTCGGTCATTGCGAGAAGCAGAGCGCGGAGGCAATCCAGCTGGATGGCCCCGGCGCGCTTCGCGCAGCTCGCGATGACGATGCGAGGGCGTCCGACTACAGTTTAGTTAAACCGCTCCAGGTTAGACTTCCAACTCGCGCGCGGCCCACTCCATTCCTCGAAGGGTGATCAACAGCTGCTGCGGTACGGCTCTAAACTCGGCGGCGGCGTGACCGAGCGCCGAGTAGAAGACGCGTCCTCGTCCGTGGACCTTTTTCCAGACTACCGGAACGACCACGCCATTTGTCCATGGCGCGCTCACGGATTCCATCACCGTGGTCGCAAGCACCTCGTTCCGCGGGTCGACCAGCATGTAGTACTGTTCCGTTTTCACCTCGAAATCGACGAGACCGGCGGTGATCGGATCAGCGCGATTCGCGATTTTGACGGTGTAGTCTTTGATGTTGTCCGGGTGCGCCACAAATTGTCCGCCCACCATCCATTGATATTCGATGCTTCCGCGGAAGGCGTCGCCCATCCCTCCGTGAAAACCCGCCAGTCCGGCGCCACCTTCCACCGCGGCGACCAGATGCTGCTCCTGCTCGCGCGTCAGGGTGCCCATCGTCCAGAGAGGAACCGAGAGCCGAGCTGAACCTGTGGACCCAGGCCGCACGCAACGCAGTGCACAGTCATCTGCGTGATCTCCACGCTCTCCACGCTCAGTACGAGCGCGGAGACGTCGGTGGGCGCTTCTTG
>JBDSPT010000374.1:0-8484 GCA_039930205.1 Opitutus sp.
AAACCAATTTTCTATGATGGTTTTCCCTCGAACCGACTGACCGGCGCATTCATCCTGATTGAGCAGGGTACGAACGCGACCGTCGGTGCCGGTATGCTCCTACGCCCTCGCGAATTTGTGAAACTAGAAAGCGGCGACTACGTGATCTAAGCGCTGCCGCAGTCGCGGGACGCCGTTCTTTCATGCCCACCACCCCTGCCAATCTGTACTGGAACAAGAGCCAGGTGAGCAGCGGCTCGCGCGAGCGTCGCTACGGACAGGTCGGCCGGGTGGTATGGTTTACTGGTTTATCGGGGTCAGGAAAGTCGACGATCGCGAACGAGGTTGAGCGGAAATTGTACCAGATGGGTCGCCACGTGTATTTGATTGATGGTGACAACCTGCGGCACGGACTGTGTTCCGACCTAGGCTTTTCAGCGACTGATCGAACCGAGAACATCCGACGGGCGGCCGAGGTTGCCAAGCTCCTGGCCGATGCTGGATTCATCTGTTTGGCAGCATTCATCTCGCCCTTCCGTGCAGACCGCGATCGAGCCAGGTCCATTCTTCCGCCCGGACATTTTCTCGAGGCATATGTCGCAACTCCCATCGAAGTGTGCCGGAAACGGGATCCCAAGGGCTTGTACATGAGAGCCGATCGTGGAGAGCTGAAGGAATTTACCGGGGTGTCCGCGCCCTACGAAGTGCCTCACAATCCCGAGCTGGTCATTCATGCGGGCCGTGAGTCGGTCGAAGAGAGCGTGAGCAAGGTCCTCGCCGCGATAGGCGAGGATGGCGACGCAAGCGCGCTCGGAATCTAGCGCACTACTTCCAACGTGAAGATTTCCGCCAAAGTTGACTATGCCTGCCGGGTACTCGCCGAATTGGCGCGGCTGCATGGCTCGGCGGAGCTGGTGCAGATCGAACATCTCGCCCGTGTCGAAGAGGTCCCGGCGAATTTCCTGGCTCAGATTCTCAGTGAATTGCGCAACGGCGGTTTGATCACCAGTCGCCGGGGTATCCAAGGCGGCTACGCGCTTGCTCGTCCTCCTGACCAGATTTCCCTCTACGACATTTTGCTCGTGATCGATGGAGAGGTCCTTGGTCTCAGCGGAAATCACGAAGGCCGGTCAGGTCGACGCATGCAGCAAGTGTGGAACGAGATTCGCGGTAATATCGCTGAACAGGCAAAGAGTTACACGCTCGATAAGCTCCTGTCGAAGTCGCCCGAAGAGATGTATTACATCTGATGTCGCGCAGGGCTGAATGGTTTTGAGTACGACTGCATCAACGGCCGAATTCCGCGCGAAGCGATCCGCACGGTAGCGTTCGCCGGGTTTCGCGCTCGCCTCCACCCGTATCGTGTCGCTTGTCTGGGTGCTCCATGAGTCTCGAAGATATCCAGCGGGCACTCCTTGCGTCTTACGAAAAGAACGGAGGCATCAACCACGTCGACGGGGTGAATCTGCCGGCCGAGTCCTCCGTAAATCGCATGGCGGTGGACTGTATGCATCTGCTCTTTCCCGGATTCTTCGAGGAAGCGACGTTGCGAAAGACTGCCGTCCCTCAGCTCGTGTCGAAGTTACTGGCAGATCTCGATCGGCGATTGGTCGCGGAAATCGAGAAGTGCCTTCGCTTCGCGAACGAACCCTCACCGGCACCTCGCGCACGTGAACTCACGACGCAAATTCTCACGCAGCTGCCCGAGCTGCGTGAGATGATTCAGACGGATGTCGCCGCCGCTTATCGCGGGGACCCGGCAGCGCGAAGTATCGAAGAAATCATTCTGGCGTACCCGTGCGTACTGGTCGTATCGTTACAACGCTTCGCTCACGTACTCTATCGATTGGGGATTCCGCTATTGCCTCGGATGTTAACGGAGTACGCCCACGAGCGGACCGGTGCGGATATCCACCCCGGAGCCGAAATCGGCAGTCACTTCTTTATCGATCACGCCACCGGCGTTGTCATCGGTGAAACTGCCCGGATCGGTAACCATGTGAAGTTGTACCAGAACGTGACCCTCGGCGCGAAATCGTTCCAGCTCGACGAGGACGGAGCACCCGTGAAAGGCGTGAAACGCCATCCCAAGCTGGAGGACAACGTCGTCATCTACCCGGGCGCCACGATCCTTGGGGGTGAGACCGTCATCGGCGAAAATTCCATCGTCGGCTCAAACGTGTGGCTGATGCAGTCGATGCCGGCGAACAGCATCGCCTACTACCAAGGCGATCGCTCCTCCATCATCCGACCCCGCCAGAAGAAGGATTCGTTCATTGAACACGTGGGAGATTGGGTGATCTAATTTCACTCGCGTCGCGTGTAGCAGTCTGGCCGAACCTCGATGCGTCACGAAACTCGCGTTGTTAAATCATGATCCGGTTCATCGTCCGCCGTCTGCTGGAAACGATTCCCGTGCTGTTCGTCATCATCACGGTGACGTTCTTCATGATCCGGTTCGTACCAGGCGGTCCGTTTACTTCAGAGAAAGCCGTGAGTCCTGAAATTCTACGGAACCTGCAAGCGCATTACGGGCTGAACAAACCGCTGTACGCGCAGTACTTCGACTATCTGACGAAACTCGCTCACGGCGATCTTGGTCCGTCCTTCAAGTATCCCAATCGCACGGTCAACGAAATCATCGGCGACAAGCTGCCGACCTCGCTTGAACTCGGAGCGCTTTCGCTCTTCGTCGCATTACTTGTCGGGATTCCACTCGGCATTTTGGCGGCGGTGAAACGGAATACGTGGATCGACTACCTCAGCTCCTCGACGGCGATGGTGGGCATCTGCGTGCCGACCTTCGTGCTCGGCCCTCTACTAATTCTCGCCTTCGCGATTCACCTTCGCTGGGTCAATGCGTCGGGGTGGTACGAGCCGGTCGACCGCATCCTGCCCGCTCTGGTATTGGGATTTTTCTACTCGGCCTACGTGATGCGTCTCACGCGCGGCGGCATGCTCGACGTGCTCAATCAAGACTTCATTCGCACGGCGCGAGCGAAAGGTGCCACCGAACTCCGCGTCGTATTCAAACATGCATTGCGCGGGGGACTTCTGCCTGTGGTTTCGTTTCTCGGGCCGGCAGTTGCTGGCATCCTCACCGGTTCGTTCGTGATCGAAACCATTTTCCAAATCCCGGGGCTCGGCCGTGAGTTTGTGAATAGCGCCTTCAATCGCGACTATACCCTCGTCCTTGGCACGGTGATACTCTACGCGACGCTCGTCATCGTCCTGAACCTCGCCGTCGATATCGTCCAGGTCTGGCTGAATCCGAAATTGAAGTTCGAATGAACGGCGCCGTGATCCCGAAGAGGCGAACAAAGGCCTACCGACAAACCGCCTCGGTTCAGATCTAGGCCGCCATTCATTCTCTCCTGCGAATGCTGACCGCGTCCAATCTTCCCAGCGCAGAGATCACCGCTCAACAAATCGAGCAGGGATCATCGCTTTGGACCGACGCCTGGCACCGCCTTAGGAAAAATCGATTGGCGGTATGCGGCGGACTCCTGCTCCTGCTGATCGGCGCCGTCTGTTTGGCGGGGCCGATGGCCAGCCCTTACGGGTACGAAGAACAAGACCTGCTGAATACATTTAGTCCTCCAGGTTCTCACCATTGGCTCGGGACCGATCAGCTTGGACGCGACCTCTTCACGCGAATCATGAGCGGAGGTCGAATTTCGATCACCGTTGGTTTGGTTGCAACGTTCGTGGCTCTGACGATCGGAGTGACGTACGGGGCGATCGCTGGGTTTTTCGGCGGCAAAATCGATTCCGCGATGATGAGGATCGTTGATATTCTTTACGCTCTTCCGTTCACGATTTTCGTGATCTTGCTCATGGTTTTTTTTGGCCGAAACATCTTTTTACTGTTCTTCGCGATTGGGGCCGTAGAATGGCTTACGATGGCGCGTATTGTTCGAGGTCAGATCCTATCGATTAAGAAGATGGAGTACATCGAAGCTGCGCGTTCGCTCGGATTGGGCCGACCCCGGATCATCTTCCGCCACATGATCCCCAACATTCTTGGACCAATTATCGTTTACGCGACACTCACCATTCCCGCAGTGATGTTGCTCGAGGCATTTCTCAGTTTCCTTGGGCTCGGTGTCCAACCTCCAATGAGTTCGTGGGGCGTGCTAATCAAAGACGGGGCAGAGAAGATGGAGGAGTTTTGGTGGCTGCTGGTTTTCCCAGGCGCCCTCTTCTCGCTCACATTGTTTTCGCTGAACTTCCTCGGCGATGGACTCCGTGACGCGCTCGACGTGAGATCCTCAAAAGATTGAGGTGGCACGCGACTCGCGGCTGCGGTTTTCTGTTCGCCAAGCATGCAACGATTCCGGCCCTACTTCCACTACCTGCGCCCATTGCGCGGTCAGTTGGTCTTGGCGCTCCTTTGTTTGTGCGTCTATTCGGCGGCGAATGGGTTCGGCCTCCCTTACATTGTGCCCAAGGTTTTCACGCCGATCTTCGAAGATCAGACCCGAAATAAATCAGTGTCCGACATAGCGATGCTCGCGCTCATCGTTCCCGCCGTCTGGGCAATCCGAGGGCTGGCCGGATTCGGGAGCGCTTATCTTTTTCAATTTATTGGAACGAGAGTGCTCGAAGCCATTCGACTCGATTACTTCCGGAAACTTCAGCAGTTGCCGCTTTCTTACCTGCAGAAACATCCCGCCGGCGAGTTCACGTCACGTGCTATTACGGACGCGGCGCAA
Organism: Opitutus sp.; assembly: GCA_039930205.1. GTDB lineage: Bacteria > Verrucomicrobiota > Verrucomicrobiia > Opitutales > Opitutaceae > Opitutus. Next base: position 4,695 of record JBDSPT010000374.1, read on the forward strand.
GTCCAGACCGCCATTACGTCGATCGCGAGCGAAGGGATTAAACATCCACTCACCTTGGTCGCAGCGATAGGCTACGTTGTCTGGCAGGCCGCGCACACTCAGGGAATAGGGCTCGCAATCGTCTGTCTCGCGGTCGTGCCGCTCTGCATTTTCCCGGTTCGTTTTGTCGGGCGAAAAATTTTGCGGCGGGCCCACCAAGCTCAAGCGGAGATTGGGTCGCTGTCGTCGCAGTTGACGGAAAATCTGTCCGCCGCGCGGGAGGTTCGCGCTTTCGGATTGGAAGAGCGGGCGACGGAAAAATTCCGGCGTACAACGCACGCTCTTTTCGCCGCGCAGTTGAAAATAGTGAAGTACGCCCAGGCTTTGAATCCGACGATCGAGATCATCTCTGCGTTCGGCATCGCACTCACCTTGGTCTTCGCCTACCGAAGTCAGGTCAAACTTCCCGATCTGATGGGCGTTTTGATCGCGTTGTACCTGTGCTACGAGCCGATCAAGAAATTGGGATACTTGAACGGCGAGTTGAAACGCGGAGCGGCGGCCCTTGACCGACTCGAGCCGGTGTTACGTGCTGACGTGAGTATCGCCGATCCCGTTTCGCCGGTTTCCATCAATCGACTCCGGGGGGACATTGCGTTCGAACACGTGACGTTTTCGTACAGCGGTGGTGAACCTGCTCTGAAAAACGCGACGATCACAATTCCCGCCGGTACAGTTTGCGCACTTGTTGGTCCGAGTGGTGCTGGCAAAACTACGGTCGCTAATCTGGTGCCGAGATTCTACGAAGTCAGTGAGGGACGCGTCACCGTGGACAACCACGACGTGCGTTCAATGCGTATCGCGGATCTCCGACGCAACATCGCAATCGTTTCTCAGGAGACGGTTCTGTTCAACGATACGATTTACAATAACCTTCTCTTGGGACGACCAACCGCGACGCGCGACGAAGTCCTGTCCGCCGCGACCAACGCTCATGCGGACGAGTTCATTCGCGGTTTTCAGGACGGATACGAAACCGTGGTTGGCGAGCGTGGCACTCTTCTTTCGGGAGGACAGAAGCAACGACTCGCGCTGGCTCGCGCGTTCTTGCGTGACGCGCCGATCCTGATTTTAGACGAAGCGACCTCTGCACTCGACTCGCAGAGTGAGCAGATGATTCAGGATTCCCTCAAAAAATTGGTCGTCGGAAAGACGGTATTAATCATTGCCCATCGGTTTAGCACGATTCGCGATGCGTCGATGATTGTCGTGTTTGACCGCGGCGAATTCGTTGCATCGGGCAGCCACGGGGAGCTGATTGCGACGAGTCCGCTCTACAAGAGTCTCTACGAAGGTCAGGCCGTCGCCGTTTGAGGCCATGAGTGAGCAACCTCACGCATTCAGCAAACTCGCCGAGGAATTGGTGGGAGACCTACGCCGGATGGCCTTCGACGAACCGAAACGAACGGTCAAGCGGCCGACCCAAGGTCTCAACTCCGTGTTGGAACAGTTGATGACCAAGCACCAAATCGGTCGTCCATCAGCGGAACAGGCAATCAGAGATCAATGGCCACAGATCGTTGGCAACGCGAACGCCGCTCATTCCCACGCCGCGACTATCGAGCGCAACCGTCTGATCGTGTTAGTTGGTCATTCGGTGGTGCGGAACGAGCTTTTTCACCATCGCGAACAGATCATGACGAGGATTCGGATGCTCCCGGGCTGCGAGTCAATCAAGTCCCTGAATCTGCGGGCCGGATAGTGATGACTTGGTTCGTCGTAAAGTTCTGTGGTTAAGTTTCAGCTATTCAAGTCGATCTACTGAGCCCATTGTGTGTCGAACGGTCCCGGAGAAAGAGCCCTCGCACGCTCAGGAAATCGCAAAATTACACTTGCGCGGACTATGGGCTTTTCGGAGTCTGTTTCCTTGCGTCAGTGGAAGTTCGCCGGTTGCGGGCTCCCACCATGATTGGTCCGGCACTTCGTCGGATTGGAACGGTGATGCCGGCTGGGGCGCGATTTCGGTCGCGGTTCGGCGGGTGGCACGGGGCCTGCAAAGGTCTCCTACAATCGTGAAATCATAACCAAAAACCATGTCTACCACAGTCGTTAAACCAGATATCATCGCCAAGTATAAGACTCACGATAAGGACACTGGCTCGTCCGAAGTTCAGGTCGCATTGCTGACTGCCCGAATCAATCACTTGACCGAGCACCTTCGCACTCATCGCAAGGACTTCCATTCGCGCCGTGGCCTCCTGCAGATGGCTAGCCGTCGTCGCAAGCTCCTCGACTATCTCAAAAAGCATGATCTGCCGAAGTACACTGAACTTCTGCAAAAGTTGAACCTCCGTAAGTAACTCACTTCTCTCACACGGGCGACTCGATCCGCGGGTCGCCCGTTGTCTTGTCAGACACTCGCATCCAGCCGGGACTTTTCCGTTTGCTGCTCAACCAGGGCGCCAAACGGAAATCTCTCGGGACTGACCGAGGAGATTAGAGCGGGTTGTGAACCCTAAACCCGCAGCGGCTCCCCGCTGCTGCTGCTTCCGTTTCAGGAAGCCCCGAATAGTAGCCAGTCGTGTGTCGCTGGCGCTACTCGTTTCATCCGCAGACACAATCTTCCGTATCCGAATATGAATCAGAAATACTCCGTAACTGTCCCAGAACTAGGGATTACGTTCTCCTCTGGCACCTATGCCAATCTCGCAAATGGCGCCGTTAACGTCTGCGTCGGTGAGACCAATGTCTTCGTCACCGCCTGTGTCGCGCAGTCCATGCGCCCCGGCCAAGACTTCTTCCCGTTGACCGTCGACTACCGCGAAAAATACGCCGCTGCCGGTCGCTTTCCTGGTGGATATTTCAAGCGCGAAGGCCGTCCGTCTGAAAAAGAGATCCTCACCTCGCGTTTGTGCGATCGTCCGTGTCGTCCGTTGTTTCCCGAAGGCTTTCTGAACGAAGTTCAGATCATTGGACAACTGTTCTCGGCTGACCAAATCAATGAAGCCGACATCCCGATGGTCAACGGCGCCAGCGCCGCTCTCGCTATCTCCGACATTCCGTGGAATGGGCCAATTGCAGCCGTACGCGTCGCTGAGATCGACGGGCAATTCGTTGCCAACCCCACGATTGAGCAGATGTTCACGTCTTCACTCGACCTCATCTACGTCGGCAATGAAAAGGACATGCTCATGATCGAAGGCTCCGCGGATCAAATCCCGGAAGATCGATTCATTGAAGCTCTCGCATTTGGTCACACTTCGATTCAACCGATCATTAAGGCGATAAAGGAACTTGTTGCGCTGACCGGTAAACCAAAGGCCACATTCGCTCTCGTTGGAGCAACTGCGGAAGCGCGCGCCATCATCGAACGCGTCGTACCCGCTTCCCGCATCTCGGAAGCGATCTTCGGCAAAGAAAAGGCTGCTCGTGGAGCAGCAATCAAGGTCCTCAAAGAAGAAGCCAAAGCTGCGCTTTTCGCTGAACTCGGCGAAGGCAAATTTACCGACGTTGACCTGAACGTTGTGTTCGAAGATCTGCAGTACAAAGCGTACCGCCAGACGGTCCTCTCCCGCGGAGTTCGTGCGGACGGTCGCGATGCAAAATCGCTCCGACCACTCAGCGCTCAGGTCGGAGTGCTGCCACGTGTCCACGGTTCGGCTACTTTCCAACGCGGAGACACGCAGAACATCGCGATCACAACCCTTGGGCCAACAAAAGAGGCTCAGGATCTCGATGCCCTGACCGGCGGAGTGAAGTCGAAGAGCTTCTTGCTCCACTACAATTTCCCGCCGTTCTCCGTCGGCGAAAC
>JBDSPT010000375.1:0-3358 GCA_039930205.1 Opitutus sp.
CGCTTCGGGCCAATAAAACAAATCGTAGTATCTCTTCCATCGGTGTGGTTTGGTTCCAAGGCATCTCGCCTCGAAGTGTAACCTATCACCGTGGACTAAGTGTTACCTATCACTCCGGATCGTACCGCAACATGTCGAGAGTCGTCGCACTCCCAATCCCTCGGTGCCCTTCGGATACTTCGCGAGACCCGGACTCTTGACCTGACCGTGTCGTCAGCGCGGGTGGCTCATTAAGAATTGCGCGACGGCTTGGTAGGCCGGCAGCGACGTGGGATCCAGATTGGAATTGGAGGCGAGCGGATGAGACGCGAGCCGCGCGACCACCATTTCCGCCGTCGGGTCGATGTACAGTCCCTGTCCATGGATGCCGCGAGCCATGTAGGCGCCATGGGCGTTGTGCAGGACCCACCACATGTTTCGATAGGATGCGCCAGGCAGCGTTTTATAGCCTGCGGCTTCGAAAAGCACCCGATTGCCCCCACGGCGAATGTCTTCGATCACCGCTTGGGGAACCACTTGCTGACCTCGCCACCAGCCACCGCACCGCATCGTCTCTCCAAATCGGGCCAGATCCCTCAAAGTGAGGTTCAGTCCGGCACCAGCGAATTCCGTTCGCACTGAATCCACCGTGAAGAACGCATCCTGCTCCACCCCCAGCTTCCACCAGAACCGCTCCTCGAGCAATTCGCTTATCGCTTTTCCGGATACGCGGGACAGCACCCAGGCGAGCGCATCGGTGTTGGGCGTCTTGTAGGCGAGCCGCTCTCCGTGAGGGTAGGATTTTTTTGTGGCCTGCAGAAAGCCGTGGCAAGAATCCGGTCCGCGCGCGTCGGGGGGTCGCGGCAAGAATCCGATGGCATGGCAAAATCCCCAGAACGGCGACGCTTCGTCCGTGTAGATCTCCGAGTAATCAACACCCGTCGTCATGTCCAATAGCTGCCGGATCGTGGCATCAGCGAACCCGCTGTCCGTCAGCTCCGGCACGTAGTGAGCGACGGTCGCCCGTTCATCCAAAGCTCCCTCCACGATGAGGCTGGCGGCAAGGGCGCCGACGAACGACTTGGTGAGGGAGAACGCGATGTGCGGTTGATCCGCCGCGAGCACCCCGAAATAACGTTCATAGACGATTTGGCCCCGATGCAGGATGAGGATGCCGTCGGTGTAGTTGGCCAGCAGGGACTGAGCCCAGGTCATCGGCTCCAACTGACCCGTGGGCGTGAAGGTGACATCGTCGATATCGGATCTTAATGCTGTTGGCAGCGAGGCGATCGGGCCGCTCCCACGAGCCACGCGCCTGGTCGGTAGGAGCTGGGTAAGATTCGAAAACGACCAGCGGCTTTGGGGAAAGCGGAAGAAACTTCCGTTGTCGAAACGGATGACTTTTTCCGGTGGCGGTGGCGTCCCGACCATCCAGCCCAGGGCCACGGGATCGCTCGCCCGAGCATCTGGAAACGGCGAACGGACTGGCGGTACGCTCGTGACCATCGCGCGCGTCGCTGCGCCTGTGAGTTCATTCATTCTGAAACACGACCGAAGCGATTTAGGAAATAGAGGAGCCGAATCGGGTCATTACGAAGAGCGCGGCGACGAAGCAATCCAGCCCTATCGGCGAAGACCAGTGGTTAAAAACGGATCGGAATCTCAGTGCGCTTGTGGCTCTGTTATCGCGAGGCCGAGGAACGAGGGCGGAGAGATCCAACTGAAATTTCAGATGGATTGCTGGGTCGCTCCGCTCACCGCAATGACCGAGGACAAAAAGAATTCAAAGTCTGCAATTAATCAGATTACTCGCAGGAATACTGTTCTAGCTCGCGTGGCCCATTTGAGCGAGGGCCTCGCGGTAAAAATCAGCGTGACTCTGCCACGTTTGACCGGTGATGACTCTGCCGTCGCGCACGCATTCGCGGTTGATCCAGGTTCCGCCGCAGCTTTCGAGTTCGAAGCGAACATTTTCGTAGCAGGTCAGCTTCAGTCCGCGACCGATGCCTGCGGCCAGTAAAATTTGGATACCATGGCAGATCGAAAGCAGCCACTTGTCCTGCTGCTGGAAGGTTTGCACGAGTTTGATCAGCGAGGCGTTGTGACGCAAAAATTCCGGTGCGCGGCCGCCGATCAAGAGGATCGCGGCGTAATCGTCGACGTTGACGTCAGCAAACGTCAGATCGCTTTCGATCAGGTATCCCGGCTTCTCGATGTAAGTGTTCCAGCCGGGGTAAAAATCATGAATCACGGTGTTGAGCCGCTTCTTTTCGGTTGCCGCCACGAGCGGTTCGTAGCCGGCTTCGCGGAACCGTTGCTGAGCATAGAGGATTTCGAACGACTCGCCGGCATCGTCCGTGACGATGAGAATTTTTTTGGCCATCCGTCACGGTTAGGTCGAACCCTTCGTCGTGTCCACCTGTGATCACAGGCAATTGCTTCTCCGGAACCCGATTCCCATCGGCAGAGAAAGGCGCGCCTGCGACCGAATGCCGCAAAAACCGGATGTCAAACCGGGCCAGTTCATCAGCGGTCGCGTCAACGGCAGCAGTCGGATCACCTCACCGCCCGCCAGCGGAGCGAGCAACCCGCGCTCGCGCAGCCCAAAGCGCAAAGGGTCACGTTGAGGTTGCCCTGATTTGACGGACCGCCGCGAAATATACCGGCGAGGCCGCTCGGATTCGAGTCCCGAGAACATCCCGCCTATTTGCTCCACGGCGGCACGATGCGATTCATCCGGGCATAGGCGATTAGCTGACCCAGATGCTCGTGGGCGTGGTCCACCGGAAGCAAAGCCACCCGGAGCTTCGGCGCCTTGCTGCCGAACACGTTGACTTCAGGCAGCAGGTCCGCCGCCGGGATCGTGGCCAGGATGTCGCGAACGTAGTCCATGCTCTGCTTCGTCACGGCAAGGGCTTCGGCTTTTGTCTTCATCGCATTGCCCACGGCCTTCCGGTCGATCCCGGACGGAGGCTTGCCGCCGAGGCGCGCGCCCAAACTGAAATTCGTGTCGGCTACATGCACGAGCACTTCGCGCACGGAGGTGACGCCCTCCATCGGTCGCCACCCGTAGTTGGGCTCGGGAATCGCTTCCGCGAGGGCGAGGATTTTTCCGGACGCCTCGTTGAAACTTTTCAGCAAGGACGCACGGAAAGCGGCCTCGAAGGATCCATCGGCGGCGGAAGCGCCAAGGGCGAAGCTCACGCCGGCGTAAAGCAATAGGGAGCGAAGGAATTTCATGAGGGTATGGTGCATGATGCCACAATTACAGGGTGGACCGAGCAGTCAGATTCACGCGGATCTCTGAACTGCCTGGCTTGGTCTCAACGAGAGTTATCACGGCGGAGCGCTGTCCCTTTTTCCAATTGAGCACGAGCTG
>JBDSPT010000376.1:0-7297 GCA_039930205.1 Opitutus sp.
AGTTGGCGCGGGTCGCTTCGATCTTACCCTTTAATGTTAGAAACCCACTTCTCGTACGCTCACTTCGATCAACCCGCTTCGTGGCATTTCACGACCACTCTGGTTGATATCCGCGGCTGGGTGACGGCGAAAAACGGGGAAGAGTTGAGCGATGTCCGCGTCAAATTGGACGACGTCATCACTTACGGTATCATGGGTTTGGATCGACCCGATATTGAAGCTCACTTCAAGGGCGGATTGCCGGCTCGCCGCTCGGGTTTCCGCATCCTCCTAAGTCCCTGGATGGGGGCGAAAGTCCTGGTTTTCGAGACGCTTCGGCCCGGGAATATTTGGGCGGAATTTCACCGTGCCGACGTTCAAGTCAGCGGTTCGGATCTTCCAACCGCGCGACCGAAGCCCATCCTCCGTACGGAATTGGTTTCCGAGAGTCTATACTACCTCTACCGCCACTTTCATTTCGAGCCGCACGCCGTGATGCTGCGCGAAGCCAGGCGCGTGCTTGCCGAAGTCACGGTCCAGTACACGGAGATGAGGCCGGAGAACGACCTGATTGGCTTCCTCGATCTGCCGCAGGATTGGGTCAACGCTCACTACGAAAAATTTCGCGTGAGCGGCTGGGCGTTTTCGACGAGCCGAACCATCTCACGCCTGGTCGCGACGATTGGGGCGGTGAATGAAAACCGGCTGATCTGGGGAAAGGAGCGCGAAGACGTGCTGCGTCACAACCCCAACTTCCCGCAAGCGCTTCGCTCGGCGTTCTACGGCTTGGTCGATGTTCGCCCGGAAAACTTCAGCCCTGCCTGCCTGAAAATTTTCGTCGAATACCCGGAAGGTCCACGACAGCTGCTTCGTTCGAAACGCGTCTTCCTCAATAAAATCGACGAGAACTCCGGTCCGATCGCGGTCTACCACGAGATCAAGTTCGCGCGTGCGGTCTGGGCGTTTACGCGCGGCGCGATGCGGGGAGACTTCGTGATGGAAAGTTGGTCCGGCTTCTGGCAGGAGGTCGGTAAAACCCGCCGGAAGCTGGCCGATAAAATGATCCGACGCGCCGCCAAACTGGAAGCGCCCAAGAGCTGGAAGGACCAGGATCCCTACACGCTTTGGACGAACCGGAACCAGATCACTCCACGACTGGCGAGCGTGTTGACAAAGGAAGCCGCTGCGATCTCGAAGACTGGCCCAAAAATCAGTCTGGTCGTTCCGACGTACAACACTCCGGCGGGGTTTCTGGAGCAGCTGATCGCATCGATTTCCGGCCAATACTATCCGAACTGGGAGCTTTGCTTTGCCGACGACGCGTCCACCGCACCGCACGTCAAGAAGATCCTCGCGACCGCCGCCCAGCGGGATCCACGGATCAAATACGTCATCCGCGAAAAAAACGGCCACATCTCCGCGGCCACGAACTCAGCCCTCGATCTGGCGACCGGCGACTTCGTCGCATTCCTCGATCACGATGACCTGCTGCCCGCCGCCTCGTTGTTTCACGTAGCCGAGACCATCGTCGCCCGGCCGGAGGCGCAGATGCTGTACACGGACGAAGACAAAATCGACGAAGACGGGCGGCGGTACGACCCTCAGTTCAAAGGCGACTGGAGTTCGGACATGGCGATTGCGCACAACTACACGCATCACTTGCGCGTCATCCGCCGCGACGTCGTTGAACGCGCCGGACGGCTGCGCGTCGGCTACGAAGGTGCGCAGGACATTGATTTGATTCTCCGCGCCGTGGAATTGATTCCCGAGGGTGGCGTCGTCCACGTTCCCCACATCGGCTATCATTGGCGCGCGCACGCGCAGAGCACGGCCAGCAAAGGTGACCAGAAAGGCTACCTCTTCGAAGCCGCGCGGCGGGGCATCGAGGACGCCGTTAAACGCCGTGGGCTTCGCGCCTCGGTGGTCCTCCCGCCGTTGATGAAAGAGCACGCCCTTTGCCTGCATCAACTTTCCTGGGACGCCGCACTCCTCGCCGAGAATCCCGTCACAATCGTCATTCCAACCAAGAACCGTCACGAGCTGCTTCGCGCGTGCGTTGCCTCCCTCGACCGAACGGTGAACTGGCAGCAGGTGAAGCTCATCATCGTCGATGACGGTTCATCCGAGCCCGAGGCGATCGCACTGCTGGCGACTCTGGAACGTCGGGCCGGGAATCCCGTCCGTATCGTGCGTACCGGCAACACGACGGCACCGTTCAATTACTCTCGACTCGTCAATCTCGGATCAGCGCTGGCCGACACGCCGCTGCTGCTTCACCTGAACAACGACATCGAAGCACGGGAACCCGGCTGGCTCGAAGACCTCGTCGGTTGGAGCACCGTTCCCGGGGTCGGCGTCGTTGGCGCCCGGCTCATTCACCCCGACGAAACCCTGAATCATGCCGGCATCTGGGTCGGACCCCAAGGCGGTCTGGCCCATTCGATGTTCTTCGGTCAGCCGAAGGACGATTTCGGCTATCTCTTCCTGCCTCACGCCGCGCGTAATACATCGGCGGTTACAGGGGCATGTCTGTTAACCCGGACCGATCTGTACCGGCGTTTGGGTGGCTTTGACGAGACTGAGTTCCAGGTCGCCTACAACGACGTCGATTATTGCCTGCGGGCCGCGAACGCCGGTTTCCGCAGCGTTTATTCGCCGCAGGCCACGCTCGTCCACCTTGGCAGCGCATCGCGTGGGAACAGCTACACCGAGAAGGAACACCTCGCGTTCGTTCAACGTTATCCCAATTACCGCGATCCGTTCATCAGCGAGGTGGTCGGGTACGCGACTTCGAATTTCAAGATCGACGTCAACGATCACCGTTATTCTCACCGGCCACTCAAGCTTCGCGTCGCGGTGGTCACGCACAACCTGAACCTCGAAGGTGCGCCGCTGTTCATCTTTGAATACGCCCGCTACCTCGCCGAAAAAGCGGGCTGGGAAGTCACGGTCTTCTCCCCCGCTGAAGGTCCGCTGCGCAAGAAGTTCGAAGACGCGGGCCTGCCGGTGACGTTGCTCGACGTCACCCCCTTCACCAAGGCTGGGACGGCGGCACAATTCCACGCGCAGCTCAAAAGCTTTTCCACGCATCCCCGGTGGGCGAATATCGATCTGTTTGTGGGCAACACCGTCCTCTCCTACTGGATGGTCCACCTGGCGCAGACCCTCGGAAAACCCTCGGCGCTGTACGTGCATGAGAGCAACACGCCGCGTAAATTCCTGGCGGAGCACAATCTGGCGGCGCCGGAAATCATTCCGCTGGTCGAGCGCGCGATCAAGGAAACCGGCCGCGTGATCTTCACCGCTCGCTCGACCCGCCAGTTCTACGAAGAGCTCAGTGGCAACGACAACTTCCGCAATCTCGACAGCTGGGTCGACATCGAGCGCATCGAGCGCTTCGCGGCCGCGCACGACAAACGGACGTTGCGAAAAAAATACGGTCTCGACCCCGACGCCACGCTGGTGGTGAACATCGGCTCCGTCTGCCAGCGGAAAGGTCAGCACATCTTCATTCGCGCGGTCGACGCGTTGATGAAGCAGCACGGCGAATCGTTTGCCGACAAGGGCAGCATCGAATTCATCATGGTCGGCGCACGCGAAGGCCTTTACCTCGAATCCATCGAGCAGGACATCGAGCTGATGGGCCTGACGAACACGAAGCTCTTTCCCGAAACTCTCGACATCTACGATTGGTATCACCTCGCCGACGTTTTCGTCTGTACCAGCTTCGAGGAGTCATTTCCCCGCGTGCTCCTGGAATCAGCCTCCTTTCGAATTCCGATCATCAGCACCAACGTCAATGGCATCCCGGAGATGCTGCAAAACAACGACGAAGCGCTGCTCATTCCTGCGGGTGACTACGCAAAACTCGCGGCGGCGTTCAAGACCTGCCTTGATCGCGTCTTCGCCCGTGACGACAAAATGACTTCGATGGCCTTCGCGCGGATGTGCCGCTTCTATGATGCCCGGGTCGCGTTGCCTGCCCACGTGGCCATGGCTCGAGAAGCCTATTTCACGTGAGGCTGCTCCCATGAACGAAAACGAGTCCTACGTCTTCAGCGTAGAACATCCGGTCAAGTGGTCGATGGCGCCAGAGCAGTTCTGGATCAACGGCTGGTTCGTATCCAAAAACGCCACTCGCTACGTGGACGTTCGTGCCTTTATCGATGACGTGCCGTTCATGGGAATCTTCGGTCTGCCGCGAGGGGACATCGAAGCTGCTTACCCGCAGTGGACGGCGCGTCAGCATCCTGGTTTCGCGTTTCGCCTGGATCCCTGGCGCGGCGCCAGGTTGATCCGGCTCGAGATCCTCAACGAAAACAACGACTGGGCCGAATTCTGGCGCGTACCGATCCGGGTCAAAGGCAGCGGTCCCGGGCGCAAGCTCCGGCCCCAGCTGAATCCGGATTTGGTGAAGTCGATGTTGCTCGAGCTGCTGAAGCAACCGACGTTTCGGCCCGCCCTCACGCGCGAAGCGTTCGCCCGCAAACTGGTGCAGGAGCGTTCCGTCATTCCGCTCGAGACCCTGCCCGTTCCGCCGCTCCACGGTGTCTTTGAAGGACCGCACGTCCATGCGCATACTCAGTACGACAAACTGCATGTCGGTGGCTGGATTTTCCACGCCGAGCAGCCCATCCGGCGCCTGATCGCGACGACGGACAACCTCACCCAAAACAATCTCGTCCACGGACTCGAACGGGACGACGTCGCCGGATTATTTCCTGGGCAACCCCGTGCCCGCACCGCCCAGTTCCGGGGCAACATTGATCTTCCAGCACACCTCGCCGAACCTGTTTGCCTCAAGGTGTTCGCGATTCTCGAAAGTGGCGAAAAGGTCCTCGGGTTTACCAAGCGACTTTACCCGATCACCTCGCTTGAGAAAGAGCACCGGCTGCCGCCGTATTCGTTCTCCAACTATCGCGAGATTATTGGCGCGGTGCGGCGGGCCTGCCGGGCGCTGCACGTCGACGTCGGAGGCATCGCCTTTTGGCGCGAGGTCGTCGCGGTTCACCAGCTGTACCGCAACGAGTCACCGGAGGCGCTGCCCTGGTTTTCCTGGCAAACGCGGGGGGACTACGCGAGCTGGCTCGCGCACAACTCGATCGCTCCACGGTTGAGCGGGGAATTCGAAAAAGCGGCGAAGAGCTTCGACAGTCCTACCGACCCAAGTTTTGCCATCGTCGTGGAAACGCGCACGGCGGCGCCGGGGCACGTCGGGCGTTTGCTGGACTCGGTTCGCCGGCAGTACCTCGGTCGCTGGAGTTTGGCTCTGCTTCAGTCGCACGATGCCTCTCCGTCGACCGTTGCTGAATTGAATCGGCTCGCCGCGACCGATTCGCGTATCCGAATCGTGATGGCGCCAGACGACAATCACGCTGCGGCGCTCAATGCCGCGGCGCACTCCATCAGCGATGATTGGATCATCTTCGTCGATCCCGCGGGCCGTCTGGCCACCACGGCGCTTCTGTTCATGGCGGAAGCTATCCGGTCATCTGGTGATGCTGAACTGGTGTTTACGGACGAGGATCGGATGATCGATGCCGGCGAACGCTCGGATCCCTCGTTCAAATGTGCCTGGAATCCCGCGCTCGTGCTTTCGGGAGAGCAACCGGGAAATCTGTTGGCGATCCATCGCCGTCTGTACATGCGCGCCGGCGAATTCATGCCGGACTACTTCCCGGCTCATCACTTCGACCTCGTGCTTCGACTGGCAGAAAACGTCCCGGCTGCACGGGTCCGTCACGTTGATGCGATCTGTTATCACGCGCCGCAACAGTCACGGGCCCACGAGGCTGACGCCCTACTTGTCACCCCTACGCGCCATGCGCTGGAAGCGGCCATCAAGCGCCGCGGTCTGCCAGCGCGTGCGTTCCAGCCGGCGTTCGCTCAGAAACGCGGCGGGCTGCAACATCAGATCTATTGGGACAACAGCGTCCTCGCCTCCCACCCTGTGACCATTGTGATCCCAACCCGCGATCGCTGCGATCTGCTGGAGCGGTGTCTGGAAGCTTTGCTGCTCACCGTCGATTGGCGGTACGTGAAACTCCTCATCGTCGATGACTTTTCTCGCGACGAAAAAACCGTCCGGCTGCTCCGGCTGCTGCCCTCGCGTCGCGACCTGAATTGTCGCGTGGTTCGGCCCAACGTCGATCCCACCAAACCGTTCAACTATTCCCTGCTGGTCAACACCGCGGAGCCGTATCTGGACACGCCGCTTGTGCTCCATCTCAACAACGACGTCGATGCGCTTCGTCCGGGCTGGATCGAGGCCATGGCGGGATGGTTTTCCCTGCCGGATGTCGGCGCTGTCGGCGCCAAACTTGTCTTTCCGGATAATCTGCTGAATCACGCGGGAATCGCCGTCGGCCCGCATCACGGATTGGCCGACGTTCCGCTGGCGGGTCTGAATGCCAACTCTGACGACTACTACCGTCTCCACAAACTCGCCCGCGATGTCAGCGCCGTCACGGGCGCCTGCATGATGACGCGGACGGACCTGTATCGGAAATTTGGGGGCTTCAACGAAACCGAGTTCAGCGTGACCTACAATGACGTGGATTACTGCCTCCGCCTGACGGCGGCAGGCCACCGGGTCGTCTATACGCCGCAAGCTCAACTCTGGCATTGGGGCAGTGCGTCACGCGGAACGACGTACTACGAAAATGAACACGTGGCATTTCTCAGGAAGTACGCCGGTTTTCACGATCCGCACCATGCGCGGCAGGTTTATCTGGAGCCAGCGGCCATCAAACTTGACACGTACCGTTACGAATACGCCTCGCGCGCCGGTCGGTTGAACCTGTTGGTGGTCACCCACAATCTGAATTACGAGGGCGCCCCGCTCTTCCTGCTGGAGTACGCTGCGTTCATGGTCCGGGAGGAAGGCTTTACCGTCGCATTGATCACGGCGGAGGAAGGACCACTGCGGGGCGCGTACGAGGCGCTCGGCATTAAGATCACCGTCGTGGATCGGCATCCCTTACACGGCGCGCGGACCGACCAGGAATTTGCTGAGCAGGTTGAGGTGATGCGCGCAAAACTCGACTTCAGCAAGATCGACGTCGTGCTCTGCAATACGGTCGCGTGCTGGTGGGGCGTGCATCTCGCAGCGGCCGCCGGAAAACCGTCAATGCTCTATGTGCACGAGAGCGCGACGATCAAGCGATTCTTCTCCCGCATGCTGCATCCGCACATGCAGCACATCGCGCGCGGCGCATTCCGTCAGGCGACCCGCGTGTGTTTCCTTTGCCGGGCGAGCCGCACGTACTTCGAGGAGTTGAACGACTACGACACTTTCCGCTTCGTCTCCTCGTGGATC
>JBDSPT010000377.1:0-4471 GCA_039930205.1 Opitutus sp.
GCAAGGCGGGTATCCAGCAGGCGTGCCGGCAACCACGGCTTCTGTCCCAGTGCGAGCCGCACGCCGATCAGCGCGATCACTAACCCAAACGGTGTCGATAAACCCGGAATCGGGATCGGCGTCGAGAAAGGCAGCGCCAGTAACATTACGAACAATACGTAGCCGCGCCCGTGCAGAACTGCCATAACTTCACGAAGCGTCACCGTCTCAACTTCGAACTCACGGAGGATCAACGAGAGGTCGTCTGAAAGTTTGCTCGCAGAGACCACGGGCAGGCTCAGTTGCTGCCCGCTTAGCTGCCGAACTGGGAACGCTTCCGTCTCGGTGGGCCGCTCAGGTGCCTCGTTTATTCCCATACAGTTCGATGTGCAATCGATGAGCGTACCGATAGCCACGCTGCTTGCAAAGTTCTCCCAGCCAGCCGGCTTTCGAGCGGATCGCTTCAAGACTCGTGCCTTCCGGCATCAACAGCACGCGATCGCGCGGGATGTCTCGGCCGAGTGAAGCCAACATTCCCTCCATCTCGTCCACGTCTGAAGGCTGCGCGACCACAAATTTAAACTGATATGTGTACGCGTCGATCCACGCTCTCACGACGTCTGGCTGCCACCGCGTCGCCTCATGTTTTTTCCGCCATGTTGCGCTCAGTCGTTCATCCGGCGCGGAGTTGAGTAGCTTCGGTGAGAGCGAGGCGAGGTCGCACGCGATCCCTTCCGGCGCCACGGTCGCGGCCGTCTCGATCGTGATGTGATGACCGAGCTGCTTGATCCCATGGGCCAGCAACGGCAGGTCTTTCACAATCATCGGCTCGCCTCCCGTGAGGACCACATGGCGCGCTGGGAAACCCTCCACCGCTTGAATCAACTGAGCGACGCTCCGCTGCTCGCCTTCCGGATTCCACGACGCGTACGGCGTGTCGCACCAGTTACAGCGCAGATTACATCCGCTCGTCCGGATGAAAATCGACGGCACGCCCGTCAGCACGCCCTCTCCCTGGAGCGAATAGAATAATTCCGAGATCAACATCAGTAGCAGCGCAGGAAGTACAGGGAACGAGACGAAGGGCGACTTGCCACTGTGTCCAAGCCATATCCATGCAGTCGAGATCGGAGAATCGTTGTGGCATCGCTCGTGAGACCGATGACCCGCGCGCCTCACCGCGCTTCCATCGTCTCACGACGGTGACTGCTTCCGACTGCATGTATCCGGACAAGTCTCTTTCGCGGTTATTGTGAAACCGGTCTGGCCGGCAACGGCTCTTGCGATGCGTACTCCGTGGGATCCGGCACGCCCGCCTTGTGGAAAGCTTCTCTTCGTTCCACGCACGTCCCGCATTTTCCGCAGTGAATTGCTCCTCCTTTGTAACAGGACCACGTCCGGGAAAAATCGACGTCCAGCCGCGCGCCCTCCGCGGCGATTCCAGCTTTGCTAATCGCGATGAACGGGCGCAGCAGGTGGACGCCGGTGTAGGTTCCGAGTGCGATGGCCTCGCCCATCGCGCGCATGAAGTCCTCGCGACAGTCCGGATAGATGGCGTGATCGCCGCCATGAGCAGCGATGACCAGGCCCTCGGCGCCGATGCTTTCCGCCAATCCACCTGCAATTGAAAGCATGATACCGTTCCGAAACGGCACAACGGTCTGCTGCATGTTTGCCGCTTCGTAATGCCCTTCAGGAATATCGCCGCCACTCTTCAAGAGATCCGACGCGAACAGCCGGTTGATGAAGTCCAGGGACACGATATCGTGCCGTACTCCCAACTTTGCGGCGTGCTCAGCCGCGAACGGCAACTCGCGATGGTTGTGCTTCGCCCCGTAGTCAAAGCTCGCGACGGCTCGGACCGTGTGGTTTTGCACTGCCCAGTGCAGCGCCACCACTGAGTCCATTCCGCCGGAGCAGAGCACGATTACGTTCATCGGCAGAACCTGAACCGCCGCGTCGCTCGATGCAAAATCGTTCTCACCCAGGTAAACCCGCGCGTTTCTTGGTTCCCTCAGCCGAAAGCGAACGGCTTAATCCTGTCCCGTTGCCATGCGCATATTTTATGATCCTCAATGCGCCGATTACGGCTCTTCGATGCGGCCCGAACAACCCGCGCGCATCACCCGGTCCGTCGCGCATCTGAAATCAGCCCATCCGGATTGGGAGTGGATCGTGCCGCATGCCGCAACCGACGACGATCTCCGGCTGGTTCACACCGCCTCACATCTGGAACGGCTGAGCCAAGCTCAAGACTTCGACAGTGATACGCCGCATTTCTCGGGAATTGCAGACCATGCGCGACGCGCCGCCGGCTCTGCCATCGCCGCAGCCACCTCCGCATTGCGATGTGCTGGCCCCGCATTCTCGTTGATGCGCCCTCCCGGGCATCATGCCACCGCGAACCAGGCCATGGGTTTCTGCTACTTGAACTCGGTCGCGATGGCGGCCTGTCACGCACGCGAGCGCCTGATGCTCAAACGAGTCGCAGTCTGGGATTTTGACGCCCACCACGGCAATGGCACCGAAGCAATCGTTCACGGTCGAGACGGCATCTTGTTCGCGTCCGTCCACCAGTCCCCGGGCTATCCCGGAACGGGAACGCGATCATTCGATAACTGCCACAACTGGCCGGTCGCGCCACAAACTCCTGCAGTTCAACACATGATCTCACTCCGGGAGTCATTTGATCGTGTGCTCAGCTTCTCTCCTGAACTCATCCTGATCTCAGCAGGATTCGATGCCTACTTAGAGGATCCGATCACATCTATGACGTTGGATTTAAATGATTTTGGGACTCTCGGGAGCTGGCTTAACGAAGCGACGGTGCCGGCGGCCGCGATCTTGGAAGGAGGTTACAGCACAGACCTGCCTTTGCTGATCGACGGATTCCTCTCCGCGTGGAAGAAATGACGCGGATATAGCATGATTTCCCGCTTTCTTCCGCTGCAAGTTCGCCGTTTGCTAGGCATCAAAGTGATTTCCCGTCCGCCTGTTTACACTCTTATCGATCAGCCCGGCCAGCTCGCACCTTTGCTCGCCGCGTTGGATCGTGTGGACGAGGTCTCGCTGGATACGGAAGCGGATAACATGTTTCACTACCGCACGCGGGTCTGCTTGCTGCAGTTCCTCGTCGGAAAGGAAATCTTTTTGGTCGATGCCCTGGCCCCGCTGCCCCTCGACGGCCTGTGGTCCCGCTTGGTCAACAAGCACCTCGTCATGCACGGCAGTGACTTTGACCTTCGGCTGCTGCACGACTTCTGCCGGTTCCGCCCGAAAAGCATTTTCGATACAATGCTCGCCGCCCAATTGCTGAACCGCCCGCGGATCGGGTTGGCTTCGCTGCTGGAAGATCATTTTGCGGTTAAACTTTCGAAGGAGTCACAAAAAGCCAACTGGTCGAAACGCCCGCTGACTCAGAAGATGCTGGATTACGCCGCCCTCGACGTGTTCCACCTGCCGGCTCTGCGCGACATCCTGACGCGTGAGCTCGTGAAGCTGGATCGTATCGAATGGCTGGATCAACAATGCCGCGCACAGATCGAATCGGGTTCGATCGGTTTCGCCGCGCCGGACGAGAATGACTGGCGGATCGGACGCAGCGAACGTCTGCGAGGGCCGGGATTGGGCGTGCTCCACGCCGTGTGGCATTGGCGCGAACAAACCGCGCAACGCCTCGACGTTCCTCCTTTCAAAGTCTGCAGCAGCGATCTCCTGCTCAAAATCGCCCATGCTGCCGAAGAGGGTCAGACCGAAGAAGCAATTCTGGCGCAGGTTCATCTTGGCCGTCGCCACGACCGGTTGGTGGCATCCCTGACTGCCGCCGTCCGAGCTGGCATCGCTCGTGATTCCAAGACGCTGCCTCGTCGTCGCGGACGCGATGGCAATCACGCCGCACTCACGCAGTCCGAGGTCGAACGCCTTGATCGAATCAAAGATGATCGCGATCGGATCGCGGCCAAACTTCAGTTGGAACCGACCCTCATTGCGAATCGTGCCCAGCTCGCGCAGATCGCCCGCGCGCCGGCCCGCGTGACGGAGTTCCTTCTCCCCTGGCAAGCCGGGTTGCTTCAGTCCGAACCCTCGCTCCAGCAGGACTAATCTCCGATTCGACGCGGTGAGTGAACAACTCGTGTTCGAAGCATTTTCGTTTGGCTTCGCTCGCGGGTTCCGATGAGCCTGCCTCCAGTGTCTGAGACCGCTCCCTGCGCCAACATCGCGCGTCACCTTTCCGAGATGGCTGCCCGACAGCCAGACCGCGCGGCATTGAAAGTGCCTCGCGGACGAAGTGCGAAAGGCGAGATCGATTACCTTGCTCTCACATTTCGCGAACTGGAACGGGAAGTGGACGCTTGGTGCAACCGTCTTCGCCGGAAGGGCGTTCGCCGCGGCGATCGTACGCTGGTGATGGTACGGCAAGGCCTGCCACTCATCGCATCCGCGTTTGCGTTGTTCAAAATCGGGGCTGTTCCCGTGCTCATCGATCCGGGCA
>JBDSPT010000378.1:0-3999 GCA_039930205.1 Opitutus sp.
CAAGTCCATGGGCGCGGGTGAGTACGTGCTCGAATTGCCCGGCGGAAAATCGGCCGGGCATTTCGGCTTGGCGGTCCGCGACTATGCCCACTCAACGGCGCCCAACCGCCGGTTCCCGGATCTCATCACGCAGCGTCTGCTGAAAGCGGCGATTGCGGGGCGCAAGCCGCCGTACGCGAACGACGAACTGGTCGGCCTGGCAACTCACTGCACCGAGCAGGAAGATGCCGCGAAGAAAGTGGAGCGACAGGTTGGCAAATCCGCTGCGGCGATGGTGCTTCAATCCCGCATCGGCGAGCAGTTCGACGGCATCATCACGGGTGCCTCGGAGAAAGGAACCTGGGTGCGCGTGTTCAACCCGCCGGTCGAAGGAAAGCTGGAAGGCGGCGGACGAAAAGTCGGACAGCGATTACGGGTGGAGTTGGTCCACACCGATGTCGAACGCGGCTTCATCGACTTCCGGCCCGTAAAATAGGGAAGCGGATCAACGATCGTTGATCTGGAACTGTGGAACGGCGGGAATCCGACGTAGCGCAGGCGTCTCGCCTGCTGTGACGCGCTGATCCGCAGGCGGGACGCCTGCACTACGGGCTTCAGCTCGCTCGTGAGTTCCCGAGTTCCACATTGGCTCATGCCTGCATGCATGCATTCATTCACGTTTGCTTCCCTTCAGGAGTTCGCGGGCTTGTTCGGCGGGGTGTCGGAGCAGGTACCACATGTACGCGACGATCCCGAGATTGGTGGCGAGGACCAGAAGTTTAATCCGTGAGGCGTGGTGGATCAGTTCGTAGATTTCGACCGGGATAAAAAATCCGCCCGCAATCAGCGCGAACCACTCGGCCCAGCGGCGCTCGAGCCAAAGACCGTAGGCTTCCACTCCGCGCACCACCGCGTACAGGAATGCTGCGCCAGCGAGCATCCAAAGATGCGCGTCCGTCACTCGACTGGCGGCTTCGACAAAAATCTGGGGGTAGTGACTGGCCGGATTGAGATGGCTCTGGCGCACGAGCCGTTCGGCCAGCGCTTCGACGTCCCGGTGAATCAGGGAGAGCAGTCCGAGGCCCGCCAGCAGGACGAGCGCGCCCTTCGCCGCCTCGAATATTGCGATTGCCCGGACCCCGGTAAGCAGTGGTTTTTGGACAATCACTTCCCAGCTTTAGTGTGTCGGATGCCTCGCAGGTTCGCCGAACCTTTGTCGGTGGCTGCAACGGCCGCCCCAAACCACGGCAGATTTCGCTGGTAGGGAAGCATCTATCACTTGCGTCCCACGATTTGTGAAGGACGTTCGCAGAATGAAAATTGGCATCCTGGGTTCTGGCGGTGTGGCACAGACGTTGGCCGGCGGATTTCTGAAGCACGGACATCAAGTAATGTTGGGCACCCGTGAGCCCACGAAATTGGCCGACTGGGCGAAACAACACTCCACCGCGCAGGTGGGTAGTTTTGCGGATACGGCAAAGTTTTCGGAGGTCGCGGTCCTCGCGGTCAAAGGCAGTGTCGTGGCTGAGGCAGTACGCGCAGCGGGCGCAGCCAATCTGTCCGGCAAGCCGGTCATCGATGCGACCAATCCGATCGCCGATGCTCCACCGGTAAATGGCGTGCTGCGATTCTCGACCGACCTCAATGAGTCCATGATGGAACGCCTGCAGAAAGAATTCCCGGCCCTCCATTTCGTGAAAGCCTTCAACTCCGTCGGGAGTGGGCAGATGGTGAACCCGCATTACGCGGGAGGGAAGCCGACCATGTTCATCTGCGGCGACAACGACACTGCGAAGAAGACAGTCACTTCGATCCTGGACCAGTTCGGGTGGGAGACGGCCGATATGGGAAAAGTTGAGGCCGCTCGTGCGATCGAGCCGCTGTGCATGTTGTGGTGCATCCCCGGTTTGCTGCGGAACGAGTGGTCGCACGCCTTCAAGCTGCTGAGGTAGAGCGCCGCACCCGCGGCTGGCGCGAAAGCGACCGAGATAGCGCAGTGTCTTCGACCTGCGGTCAGGCGCGCGGAAAGCGGGTTGGAGACGACGCGTTGCTCCTGATGCGTGCTTGTTAGGATGCCTTGGCCGGATCCCTGCGGTAGGGAGTAGCCACCATCGTGAGACGGCGGAAGCGCGGGGCCGCCCCGGTCAACGGTCTCACAACCGATGCCACAAGGATTCTCCGATCTCGACTGGATGATTGCGGCTCTAGTCTAGTGCTGCGCGAGACGGCTCATCTCGCTCGCGATGAACGGCTCGGCGCCCAGCGTGCCCACCAGGGTGTCAACGTAGCCAGGCTTCTGCGTTGCGCGGAGATGAACGGTCACGCGCTCAAGCCGGCCGCTGATATCAAGCTGTGCGGCGACGTCGGCGTAGTTCGCCCGTTGGAGGAACTTCTCAAGATAGCGCGCGTGACGCTCCCACAGGTGGCCATCGATGGTCTGCTGTGCAGCCAGACGTGCGCGATACCAGTCGCTCGCGAGAACCGTCTCACGGGAGAACAATGCGCGAATCGACGGATCGTCGGCATTGCGGCCTTCGAAGTTTCCATCCCGCATGATGTGAAGCAATGCGCGGAGCGGAGGACACGCCTGCTCGATCGAACCGTCGTTGAAATAACGCTCGGCGGCGCTGCGCATTGCCTCCACGATGTTCCCCATGCCCGTGGCAAACACGGCCATGTCCTGTTGCTCGGGCCGCAGGAATTCCTCGGCAAACACGCTGCTCGGGTTGCCGAAAACGCGGCCGCAGAACGCTTGAACAAAGCGCTCGGTGATGCGCCAGCCCAGACGGCTGGCGAGCACGCGTTGCTCCTCGTGGTCGAAATCGGTGCAGCGTTCGAGATAGCCGTTCGCGATGAGGAATTTTGGATCCTGCTCCTGCGGCGTCATCCGTGCCCAGAGTTCGGGTACGAGCAGACTGATGTCGTGATCGACTCTCAGCTTGGGGCCAACCCAGCCGGCCGCGGACGAAAACACCGGCAATCCCGTGAGGACAAAAGAGACCAACGCGGCGTTCAGATCATAGATCGGCGGCAGTGCGTTGAACGGCCCTTTGGTCAATGCCCCTTCGGAACCCGCGCCGGTGGTCGACGGAGATTTACCGGTGAGGCTCGCGATCAAATCCATAAACGCCTCGGGCAGCTCCTGGTAGTGGACCGGTCCATACACGCACAGCGGCTGCACGCCGGGTTCAGGCGGATTGAGGCGCCGACCCATCAGCACGGCGCCGACGGGAAACACCGCGGGAGCGGAGGAGGGCAGCCGGCGGTACAGGCGCACGCCCGTTTGCGCGAGGTACGTGGCGCGCGGATCTTCGAGATCAGGCCGATACTGGAGATAACGCGGGTTCTTGGAGGGCTTGCCGTCCACGATGCGCGGATGTGCCGGCGAAACCAAAAAGTCAGGGCGAGGTTCGTTGAGAAAATCGCGGAAGATCTGGCGGATCGGCGGAGTGAACGCCTCGAAGGCGAGGGTGTCGTCGACGATGGCCGCGGCCGCGGTGCGATCCAGCGACTCATAGTTCGAGAAGAAATTTCCGGGGCGGCTGAAGTCGCGCTCGGTGCGCTTGTCGTAGCCGCGGATGATGGCGTCATCGGGACGCTGAAAGAGTCGCGTCTCGCAATTATGCACGAACTTCAACGACGGCTGCGTCGCCGCCGCGGGCGGGCCTTGGACGAGCGCGCGCGGTGCCACGGTGGAAGCGGTGATGTCATCCTCGACCTGAATCTTTTCGGCCGGAAAGAAATCTTTGCGCAGCGTGAACGTCCGCCAGCCGCCGTCCTTGGTGTAGCCGACCCGAAGGTAGTGGGTGAGCAGACGGTCCTGGTTATACTTCAGTTCGTTGCCCGGCCGCGCGTTGATGGTGTCGACACTGTAATGCGAACGCCACTCCTGGCCCCACTCGGGTTTGTAGGCCCGCTTCACGATCATCACGAGGTCGCGCACGTATCGGGGAATCGATGACAACCATTGGTTGTACTCCTCGGTGTAGTCCGGACTGCGACTCAGGAGTTTGACCACTG
>JBDSPT010000379.1:0-6022 GCA_039930205.1 Opitutus sp.
TCTCCTGTCTCCCGTCCTCCGCCCTCCGAAATAGTGGGCCCACTGGGACTCGAACCCAGAACCAAAGGATTATGAGTCCTCTGCTCTAACCGTTGAGCTATAGGCCCGCGACTGTCCGTAGCTTTATCAGCAGGGTGAACCCGTCCAGTAAATTGAACGCACCCCAACTCTCCGCGACACCATCGGAGGCGCGTGACCTCCGGCGCAACCCTTCCCTCCACTCCGTTCCTGACTCCCTGATTTCGCATTAATTCGCATCTGCACGATGCGTCATCATGCCGCGGGCTTATCCGATTCAAATCGTCCGTACGGATGAGCGGCCCCAGCTTCATTTCAAATCCTCCAAACCGCATTCCTCGCCGACAGCCCGGCACGCGAAGGATCGCGGCCGACTCAGTCTGATTTGCCAACCTCTCCGAGCACCAGAGCGAAGACTACGCTTTCTTGCGGCGGCCGATCAACACGCCGATCAGCAATCCCCCGACGCCCGCTCCGACCACGCCCCAGATGAGCGAACGCTTGGCTGAGTTGAAGAGCGGATTGTCGAGCGCGTTAAGTGACACGTGATAACTCGCGAGCAGCCATTTGCCGTTTTCTTTCACGAGCGTGGCGGTCCACCGGCTGGTGAACTCAAATTCCTTTCCGAACAGCGTGTACTGTCCGACGACTTTCCCAAACGAAACGCCCGTATCACCGCCGTACAAAATCGTGAGTTCATCCGGCGTGGGCGGAACCTTATAGCCCCGGAAAGTCGACTTGCCCATCCGGTTGAAAAAATCCTTCAGGCCCTCGGCGCCCCGGCACACTTCGGAATTTTGCCATGTCACCACCACGTTCGGGTGAACATGCGCGATCACCGCGTCGATATCACCTTTCGTAATCGCATCAATGACTTGGGTACGCAGTGCGCGCAGTTCGTCGTGGGCGGGATCCTCGACCGCAGCCTGCACGCGCGGCAGCAAGCCGGATATTACGAACGCGGTGACCAAAACAAGTACGTGTCTTTTCATGGCAATGGGCAGGGAGAGGAGGCTGAAGGAGTTAAGCTGGGTACGGAAACCGACCGCGCGTCCCGTTTTATGGAAGGCAGCTGGCGGAGTCGGAACCGCGTAAATGAGGCGAACGATAACACGTTGAGCGATCACATTTTTTCATCGAGCACGGTTGCACAAGTCGACGAAACGCCGCACTTCGCGCACCTCGCGATCACCGTTTTTGCCCAAACAGATCCAAATCCATCCTCCGGTGTTCGTGACAGGTTCAGGCTGAGACGGGTCAAAGACCACGCTCTACCAAGCACCCGTTCCGTTCCTGAGTTCCACAATCCTCTTACTGTTCGTCACCTTGTCCTTGCGAGCCGGTCCGCCGGCGTGGCAATCCCGCTGAACATTCAGATGGATGGCCGCGTCGCTTCGCTTCTCGCCATGACAAGATGGGGGCATCGCAAATTCCACCCAGCGCTGCGTTGGTTTGGCACTCGGAATGACAGGTTTACGCTGAGCCTCGCCGCGGTTCGAGTCGGACGGGAACCGCTCCAGCAGGCCGTAGCGTAATGCCGCCCGTCGCCGTTGGCAGTGCGCCGTTTACCAGGTGCACACGGAATCGCGACGCGAGTGTCGCGAGGATGAGCTTCGCTTCCAGCATCGCGAAATGCTGCCCGATACAAAGGTGCGGGCCCGCCCCGAACGGGAAATAGCCGTCGTGTAGCAGCGTTCGCGGCTCGACGCCAAGGAAGCGTTCAGGCCGAAACACCTCGGGCTCGGGCCAGTGTGCAGGGGAACGGTGCATGACAAACGGCGACACGATCACTGACGTGTTCGCCGGAATTTCGAACCCTCCGAGCTGATCGTCAGCCACGACGCGACGCTCCGTGATCCAGATTGACGGATACAGTCGGAGCGCCTCCTGCAGCACGGCCGTCAACCGCGTGAGCGGCATCACCTGCTGCACGGTCGTCACGCCTCTCTGTTCAATCCCACCGCGGTCCAATTCGTGTTCGACCGCCTCGCGCTCCGCCGGATTTTGCGCGAGCAACGCGAGGGTCCACGTCAGCAGGCTCGCGGTGGTTTCATGTCCGGCGAGGAGAAACGTCACGATCTGGTCGCGCAACTCGGCATCCGTCAGGCTTGCGCCATCGTCATCGCGCGCATCGAGCAGCAAGCCGAGCAGATCCTCACCATGACGGCTCTGACGACGACGCGCGATGATGATGGCGTCCACCACGTCGTCGATGCGCTGGAGTGCCTCCGAAAACTGGCGGTGCCTCGGAAATGGCAGCCAGATCGGAAAAGCCGCCGGATGCTGCGAGCGATAAAATAACTCGGACAACAGCACCGGTAGTGCGTTCTCCACGTCACTCGCACGCGCCGCGAGATCCAGACCGAAAAGGCATCGCCCGACCGCGGTGAACGTCAGCCGGCTCATCTCGACCGCCAGGTCCACCATCTCTCCGTTCCGCGCCGCACGAGCCCAGGCATCAGCCGTTTCGGCTGCTGCGCGGGCCATGACGCCGCCCAGCTCACCCACGCGTTTCGGATGAAACATGGGCTGGGCCAATCGGCGATGCCGACGCCACGTCTCGCCTTCTGCCGTGAGCAAACTCTCACCGGTTACTAAACGGATATTTCGAGAGCTTCGGGTATCGCGCACGAAATTCGGTGCCCGATCTTGCAGCACCTCGGTCACGAGAGCCGCGTCATTGATCAAGTGATACGTAAGCGGCCCCACCTTCAAGCGCACAACGGGACCGAAGTCGCGAGCGGTGTTGAGCAGGAAGTTCGGCGGATCGCTCTTGAACTGCCGCGCATGCCCGAGCAGGAAGCTCGCGGGCGGACTCGGCGCAACCCGCGTCGTGCCGGAAGCACTGGCCACACCCGAGCTCATCGTTGATAACCCCAACGATCGAAACAGCTATCGGCCGCGGCCTGCACCCGCCGTTTCGTTGCGCCATCCATGACCGGAAACTGATTCTTTTCATACCCGCGCTGCGACGCGACATACGCTTCGAGCTTGGGACGAAGTGCCGTGAAGCCGTCCAGCCCAAGTGTCGCGTAAATCCGCCGCATCTCAGCCACGGGATCATGCTCAAGCTCGGCAAATCCAAGCTCATGGAATTGGCCGGGCGGGATGGACGGCTGATCACGAAAGAGCGCCATGAAGACGGCGCGATAGCGGGCGAGAATTTCCTCCGACAACCGAGACCGATCCGGCTTTTGCAGATACGTGTGCCAAAGGACCGTGTCGTAGAACTTACACTGGCTCTGGTAGACTTCGTAGGGATGTCGGTGGATGTGGATGAACTTCGCCGCGGGAAAAAGTTCCAGCAGCAGTCGCACGCGCGCGGTGTTGGGCGGCGACTTCAAGAGCAGCGGTCGCGCACCATGTTTGAACGAAAGCTTTTGCGCGAATGCGAGGTGCGCGGCCTTCCACGCGGACCGATCGGCTTCGCTGGCGTCGTCAAACGTCAGGTATCGCTCATAATGTGACATCCGTCCCGGAAACGACATGCCGAGGTACAAGGACCGAAGCGACAACAGGGCCGGGGCGAATTCCTCCTCCTGCGGTGACTGAAAGCTGAGCGCCATGTTGTCCATCAGGCGCTTCGCCGGGACCATCCATGCGTAACGCCGCGACCTTACTTCCTCCGTCGTGAGAAACGTCGCTGGATTCACCACCTGATAGGTGTTCGCGAACGCAAAGCGCTCATCGAGCGCGAGCAGGTTGTGCAGATGAGTGGTGCCGCTCCGCCAATGGCCGAGAATGAAAACCGGCGCGGGATGAACCTTCGTCGCTGCGATGGCTGCACCGTATTCGCGATCCTCCCGTCGCGCATGCCATGAATTCAAAAGACTGCTCATCGAGATGAACGCTCCGCGATGCCAGTACGCCGGCGACACGGCGAATCGGTTCTCGCGCAACAGTCGCCACCAGGCGCCCGCCGTGATCCCGGCGAGATAGTTGTGCGCCAGGCTCCAGCGATGCTTCAATGCGTCAGGCATTCCCGTTGGAGCTACGCACCCACCCACCCAGCGGCGAGGCAAAATCTCCGGAAGTCGCGCACATGCGACGACCGTCCGAACGGGCGTGATGGGTTTGGTCTCCCTCAGGCGCGACGTGGTTCTACGGCGGTTCAATTGCAGTTGCAGCCGCTGCCCGTCCCCACAGAGCCCGCCGAAGCGCGCTGCCTGCAACGTCATCGCGAGCAGCGCAGCGACGAAGCCATCCCGCTGGACTGCCGCGGCCCCGATTGATCGGGGGCTCTCTCAGTGACACGCGGAGAAGAGCGGCCAGAACTTCACTTGAACTCCTCGTCGCTCGTCACCCTCAGCGCTCGCGAGCTTGTCTAAAGCCATGGCAATCCCTTCGATCAAGTTCCACGCATGGCAGCCCCGCACGATCGAAACCGAATCGAATCAACACCGATTACTGCGGAAAACGTCCTGGTCGCAGAAGCGAATTGCCCAACGTTCGAAGCCGGCGAGCACGCGTGTGATGGGAGCTCGAACCCGCGCGCATGAACCGTTGGTGGATTTACCAGCGCGAGCGATTTCCCGTGGCCGCGCATGGGCCGCTCATCCTCGCGTTCAGCGCGTCGGCCGTGAGCTACTCCGCCCTGTTGCGCCCCGATGCTTTGAGCCCCGCGACCGTTTCCTTCGTCGTCGCCTTCCTCGTCTCTCTCGGGTCGTTCTTCCTTCTGCGCATCGCGGATGAGTTCAAAGATGCCGAGGAAGACGCGAAGTACCGTCCCTATCGTCCGGTGCCTCGCGGACTCGTGCGCTTGCGCGAGCTGGGCTGGATTGGTCTTGGAGTCGCCCTGGTTCAATTCGCTCTCGCCCTTCAGATCGGATGGCCGCTCGTCGGCTTGCTCGCGGTCACGTGGATCTATTTCGCTCTGATGACGGAAGAATTTTTTGCGCGTCGCTGGCTCAAAGCGCGTCCCGTCGTTTATCTTTTCAGTCACATGCTGATCATGCCGCTCGTCGATTGGTTCGCGACCGGGTGCGACTGGGTTCATGCAGGCAAGGGCATGCCAGCGGGATTGTTTTGGTTTCTCGCTGCCAGCTTTTGCAACGGCATCGTGATCGAACTCGGCCGAAAAATTCGCGCGCCCGAGCAGGAGGAAGCCGGCGTGGAGACGTATTCATTTCTCTGGGGCAGCCGCAACGCTGTCCTTTCCTGGCTGCTCGCCATGGCCGCAACCCTGGCTTGTGCGCTGGTCGCCGCACATCGGATTCAGTTCATCACTCCTGTCTCGATCACGTTGGGTACACTCTGGTTTGGTGCCCTGCTTTTGGGTACGACTTTCCTGCGGTCGCTCGCCGGCAAGCTCGCGAAACGGATCGAACTGTATTCAGGAATCTGGACGCTCGCGCTGTACCTCTCACTCGGCGTGGTGCCGCTTTGGGTGAAAGAGTAACCATGACCGCGCTGCTGATCCGCGACACCGATGATTTTGCGGCGGACGCTCCGCTCGGCGGCAAAGCCGGCGCTCTGGCCAAACTCGCGTCGAGCGGTCTGCCGATCCCAGCGTGGTTTGTGGTGACTCCGCAGGCGTTCTCCGCATCCGGCGGCGCCGCACGGTTCGA
This sequence comes from Opitutus sp., assembly GCA_039930205.1. Lineage (GTDB taxonomy): Bacteria > Verrucomicrobiota > Verrucomicrobiia > Opitutales > Opitutaceae > Opitutus. Next base: position 5,586 of record JBDSPT010000379.1, read on the forward strand.
GGTCAACGCTGCCGTCGCCGCTGAAATCCTTACTCTGGCGCGTGCGATGAATCCTGACGGGAGTTTGTTCGCCGTCCGTTCTTCCGCGCTATATGAAGATGGCGCGGATCATTCGTTTGCTGGCCAACTCGACAGCTTTCTCTTCGTGCCGCTCGAACAAATCCCAGCGCGCGTCGCTGCCGTATGGCGGTCAGGCTTCAGCGAGCGAATTGTCGCCTACCGGCGCGAACGAGGATTAGCGGGGGAGCCACAGGCCCCCGCCGTCCTCATCCAGCGCATGATCGATGCGGATTCGGCCGGCGTCGCGTTCAGCGCCGATCCGGTCAGCGGCCGTCGCGGCAATACGATTGTATCCGCCGTGTTTGGACTCGGCTCTGCGCTCGTTTCAGGCGAAGCCGATGCTGACATGTACACGGTAGATCGCTCGGAGCGTGTCG
>JBDSPT010000380.1:0-4053 GCA_039930205.1 Opitutus sp.
AAAAACGAAGCCGATATCATCGAGGCGTTTGTGCGTCACAACCGGACATGGGTGGATGAGCATCTTATCTTCGATCACGACAGCACGGATGGCACGCGACCGATCCTGCTGCAATTGGTCCGCGAAGGTCTGCCGCTGCGGCTCTTTACGGGAGATGCGCTCGGAAAACTGCAGCTGAGCCGAACCCATTACCTTTGCCGTCTCGCGTTCAATGACCATGGCGCCGATTGGGTGATCCCCCTGGATGGCGACGAATTTATCACCGCTGACGACCGCGCCGGTCTGGAACGCGAGCTGGGCCCGGGCGATTCGGCGTCACCGAAGCGCCTGCCGCTTTTGAACTATTCGCCCACCACGGCAGACAATGCCGCTGAATCGAATCCTGTTCGCCGTATTCAACATCGCCCGTCCGCGCCGGTATCGACATTCAAGGTACTGATTCCACGAAGTCTGGGGATCGCGCCCGGCATCGCGACGGGCGAAGGTAATCATGAGTTGTGCCGCGGGTCGGAAGCGCTGCCCGCGACGACGCTGAAGGAGGCGTCGCTCGCGCACTTCCCGTTGCGAAGTCCGGAGCAGCAAGTTTTGCGGGTGATGACAGCGGAATTGCAGAAACTCAGCCGCGGGCGCGCCTACGAAGGATTGGACACTCACTACCGGCTCGGTTTTCAGCTCCTCGCGGAAGACGCTGATTTGTTTTTCTCGACCGTGCTCCAGCCGCCCGAACGAATGCGGCACGAGCCCTTGCGCTACCTCGGCGGAGAGCTGCGTTACTCTCACCGCGCCTCCTCATTCGCCCGCGCCGCCCGCGCCTTGGTGCCATTCCTTGAGAAGCTTGCCCGCAGCCACGGACGGCTCACCGACCGCGTTACCATCACCTCGGAAGAACACGCCGAGATCATCACTCCATTGACGGAGGCCTCCGGGATCTTGCGCGGAGCCGGACCGAATGCATTCGAAGGGTTCCAGGCCATCAGCGGCTGGCAGCCTGAAGAGGGTCCGGTTCCAGAAGCGTTCCTACCGCGTTTCCATTGGGCGACCGCTCCGGAAACCGTTTTGTCGATCCACGCGGACCAAGCGCAGAGCGTCCGGCTGGAGGCGCAGGCATTGTCCTATGCTGAGAACCAGGTCGCGACGGTCGCCCTCAACGGTGTTACGGTGACGAGCCAGCAATTCTCCCGCGTGAATCAGAAGGAAAACCTGAGCGTGCCGCTGGAACTGCGCGCGGGTGAGAACCGGGTTACGATCCAGCACGCGCGATGGCTCGAAAGCGCAGCCGATCCGCGCAAACTCGCACTCATCTTCCTCAGTTTGCGGATCGTGCGCCTCACGGTTTAATGACGCTTGGTGTCACAACCGCGTCGATACGGGTCTTGAGCCTCGCTCGATGCTCATCGCCGTGAGACTATCGGGAAACATCCGCACCAGAGACGGAAGAAACGATGAAAGGCGTCTTCGATTCGTTGCATCCAACTCATCGTCAACGTCCTCCTGATCGTCTGAGCAGGGTTCAAAAAGTCCGTGGCGATAATGTCCGAACGCGGAACGCCAACCCGCGCGCTCGGTCTGTGATTCGCGCCGGTTGCATCTAGCGCCGGCTTAAACCCCGGAGGACTTTCATATGTTAAGATGGGCCATTATTGCCGCGGTGATCGCGGTCATCGCAGGAGCGCTTGGATTTACTGCCGTCGCGGGCGCCGCTGCAGGCATCGCCAAGATCTTTTTCTTCATCTTCCTTTTCCTTTTCGTCGTGCTGCTGGTGTCAGCACTCTTCATCGGAAAGAAAGTGAAGTCGGCGTTTTCCGACAAGTCATCGACGGACCTCACAAGGCGCTAAGTCGAGTGGCGTAGGACTTCGTGGCAGCACGGGTGCATTCGCGCTCGCCTGGGGCTCGGGCCGTCGGGTACGACTGCGCGATGGCTTCCACTGAATCGCCGAAGGGTCTTCCTCCTCCCCAACCCGGCACGCCGTGCCCGTGCGGGTCAGGCCGGTCGTTTGAGGCATGCTGCGGACCGTTGATCAACGGCGAACGGATGCCCACGACCGCGGAGGAGTTGATGCGGTCTCGCTTCACCGCCCACGTGGCGGACGATGCTGCGTACTTACATCGCACCTACGCCGCAACCGCGCACCTGCCCGTGCGGCCCGAAGCCGACGGCGACCCCATCCAATGGACGAAGCTGATCGTTCATTCCCACGAGCTGGGGAAAACGCCGAACGATGCATTCGTGGAGTTCTCTGCGTTTTTCGTGGACGAGGCGGGCGAGCACGTGATTCAGGAGAAATCCGAATTCATGAAAGATCCGAAGGGTCAATGGCTGTACACCCGTGCCGTGCGGAGTGGCCCAGCTCCGTTCAAGACGAGCGCACCTAAAGCGGGCCGCAACGATCCATGTCCGTGCGGCAGTGGGAAAAAATATAAGAACTGCTGCCTGGGCAAAGCCTGAATCGCGGAACGCCTCCCTCCGCAGCGTTGCGCGACCGAAATGCGGCGCAGTTATTCTTCCGGCAGCGGTTGACCCTTTGTTTCCGGCAGAAAGGGCAGCACGAAGATACCGACCAAGAGCACCGAGCTGACCCAGAGCCCGGCCGTACGGAACCCTTCGATGTCGCCACCGAGGCTCGCAGTGATGCGGCTCATCGTGAATGGCGCCGTGGCGGCTATGATGCGACCGACATTGTAACAGAAGCTGGTGCCGGTACTGCGCAGACTGGTGGGGAAAAGCTCGGGTAGATAAACCGCGAATACACCGAACACCGAGAGCTGACCGAATCCCATGATCGGAAGCATCCAATACATCTGGCCCGTCGTGCGCATGAACTTGAACACGAGCACCGTGGACAGAAACGAGAGAAACAGCGCGAGCGCGAAGGCGATTCGCCGGCCTTTGACCTGAGCCAGTTTGGCGAGCGACATCATGCCGCAGAAGCCGCCGAGGTTCTGCAGGAGAAGACCCGCTGACCGCCAAAATGCTTTCTGACTGGCCATCGCTTCGGGCGAGAGGTTTTGCGCCACCAACTCATGTTCGATGATCGAGCCCACGATCTTCGGATGGAAATTTCCAATTCCCCATAGTCCGATGATCCCGGAACTGCAGGCGATCAATCCGAGCCATGCGTGTTTCCGCCAGCGAGGATGGCCCAGGAGCGCGCCGTAAGAACCGAACTTTATTCCACGTTTCGCTCCTTCTTCACGGGCGGTCACCCACTTCTGCGGCTCCTTCAGCTTGGTCATGACGAACACGCAGAGAAACGCGGGGAGCGCTCCCACGAGAAACAGCGCCTGCCAGGGCTTCAGGTCGAACGGGACCAGATGGCGGGCGGCCAGCACGCCGATGCCCATGCCGATAAACCCCGCCGAGATATTTCCCAACGTGGAAACCGATTGCAGCATCCCAAGTGCCGGTGCGCGTGCCCGATCGACGACTGTGTCGGCCACCAGTGCGACCGCGAGGCCGAACACTCCGCCAACACCGAGACCCGTGATGAACCGGTAAACACAGAAGTCGACAAACCCCGTCGAAAGCGCACTCAGGCCGGTGCTCAACGAATACATCAGGATCGCAAACGTCAGTACCTTGGCGCGGCCATAGCGATCGCCGAGCGCGCCAAAGATCAATCCGCCGACGGCCCATCCGACGAGAAAAACCGAGGTGGTATAGGGCGCGAGCAAGGTCGCCTGAGTACGATCGGCGATCAGATCCTCCATCGCGCCGTCGCGCGCGAGGTTGAAAACCTGTTGGTCAAGGCAGTCGAAGAGCCACGCCAGCGAGGCGACAATGAAAACAAACCAATGTTCGCGGGTGAGGGTGCGCCACCAGGGCGTGGTTTCGTTCGGGTTGGGGTTCATCAGAAAGGTTCGATCGACGCACCTGCGAGGAAAAGCGAAAACATGACTACATCGTTCACATCGTCGGAGTCTCCTCGCCGCTCATCGGTGGTTGGGTTCAGGAATTCGCGGTTTTTTTTGCGTGGCAACTGACTCCGTGTCGACGCTCAAAACTGGATCGCCGCGATACTCGCTCAACTTTCTGCCTCACGTGGCAAGGCGA
>JBDSPT010000381.1:0-3512 GCA_039930205.1 Opitutus sp.
ATCTGTTCGAGTTTGAATCGAAACTGACGGTTGACGAAGTTGAAGACGAACTTCGCGAAGAACAGAATAGTCACTTCATCGAGGGAAAAGCCGTTCACTCATTTGAAGAGCTCACCTCCATCCTCGACTTCATGCCCGCTGGCTACGAGTCCGACGAGGAGCAGCCAGCCAAGAATCTCGACGATGAAGGCGAAGGCGATGACCTGCCGGAACTCGACGCCGCCGAAGAGGAAAAATTAAAGAACGACGAGTCGTTGAAGTGGGACGAGGATGACGAAGAGAAGGACAAGGACGACGACAAGGACGATGACGATGAGGACGACGAGGATAAGGAGGAGGACGACGAAAAATCTGAAGAGTCCGACGACGACGAAAAGCCGAAGAAAAAAACTAAAGGTAAGCGGTGACTTTCATCACCGGGCGGTCCTCCAGGACCGCCCGGTTTTTTTTCTCTACTTTCCGACGGGCGTCGCTGCAAAAAAGGCTGCGATTGCCTCGATGCAGGTCGGCGCAATGATCGCAGGATGCTGTTTCGTCGCGCTCCGGTGTCCTGTTTTTTCGCGATCGTTGGTCTACTCGTTTCCGGCTGCGCGACCGACTCCGGAGGAATCGCTGCTACGAATCCGGTAATTCCAGCGGCTACGTCCTCCGCTCAACTGCGAGCCGGAGACAGCCTGACTGTCACGCTCCAAGGCATCCCAGATCCGAGCGTGAATTCCGTGCAGATCGACGAACAGGGAAACATCAGCCTGCCGTACATCGGCACCCTCCCTGCCGCCGGAATCAATACGGGTGAGCTCAGCCACCGCGTTCGCGAAACCTACCTCGCCAAAAAATTCTACATGACCGTGGACGTCTCGGTCAGCGTTACCGAGCGATATGTCTACGTCGGAGGAGAAGTGGTCCGGCCCGGACGGATTGTTTGGACACCGGATTTGACCGTGGCGAAGGCGATCCAGTCCGCTGGCGGATTTACACTCTACGCCAAAGAAACCCGCGTCGGACTCGTTCGCGAGCAGAAGACTTACGACCTCGATGTGAAGCTCGCGCAAAAGTCTCCCGCCCAAGATCCACGGCTGATGCCTGGCGACTCGCTCCAGGTGCCACGTTCACCGTTCTAAGTTCCTGGGCGCCTCAAGTCGGATCTGCGGCCCGCCTTCAGCGCTTAAGCTCCTCTGCCATCTCTCGCGCAAAATAGGTGAGAATCATATCAGCTCCGGCGCGCTTGATCGACAACAGCGACTCGCGACGCGTGCGCTTCAGGTCGAGCCAGCCCAGTTGAGCCGCCGCCTGGATTTGTGCGTACTCACCAGAAACCTGATACGCTGCGATCGGCTTGTGGGTGGCGTTTCGCACGTCGCGAATGATGTCGAGGTAAGGTCCCGCGGGTTTGACCATGAGGATGTCGGCACCCTCCGCTTCATCCAGTGCGAGCTCAGAAAGCGCAGTCCGCCGATTTGCAGGATCGAGCTGGTAGGTTGCTTTACTGAGCAAGTGTGTCCCCGCCGCCGCCGCACTTCCTACTGCGTCGCGAAACGGCCCATAGTACGCCGACGCAAATTTCACGGAGTATGCCATGATTCCCGTGCCCGTGTAGCCCGCCGCATCGAGCGCTTTTCGAATCGCTCCCACGCGTCCGTCCATCATGTCACTTGGCGCAACCAAATCAACGCCTGCGCTGGCATGTCGTACCGCCATCGCCACCAGCACCTCGACTGTGCGATCATTGTCCACGTCGGTGCCAGCGCGGTTGAGCAAACCGTCGTGTCCGTGGGTCGTGTACGGATCGAGCGCGATATCCGTCATGACCGTCAGAGTCGGCACGGCATTCTTCACCGCACGGACGGCGCGCAGGATCAGCGCGTCATCGTCGAGCGCCGCGGTTCCGTTTTCGTTCTTGAACCGTGAATCGAGCTTCGGGAACAGGGCGACCGCAGGTACCCCCAAGGCGTCGAGGTTCGTGCATTCCTTCACGAGGTCGACGATGTTGAAACGGAGAACGCCGGGCATCGACGCGATCACTTCGGGAGCGCTGCTACCATCGACCACGAACAGGGGGGCGATAAAATCAGCGGGACGAAGAATCGTTTCCTCGACCAGCGCACGCAGGCTGGCCGTTCGACGCAGTCGTCTCAGGCGTTGAGTCAGATCAAGCGTGTAAGGCGTAGGCATGAGGGAGAGGCCAACCGTAGCAGCATCGCCTCCGAGTTCGCCATCTGATTCTCGACCCCGCAGCAGATGAGAAACGCGCGCGAGGTTAACTGAACTTCGCAGCGAGAGAACCGCCCGTGCCATTGGGCGGCGGAAACGAGCGTCGACGCAGTTTCATACTGGCCACCTCGTTGGCCAGTCCCACGACTTCATCAATGATGACGGTGGGATCTTCTTCATAGCGCAGCTGCAGGAAATGTTCGCGGTCGGCGGGATACGCGGCCGGCTGCTCCACCCAGCGATCGACCAACGCGGCAAACTCCGACGCGTTCTCCACCTTGTGGCACCCCGCGCCATTGTGGAAAAATTTCCAGGTAAGTTTCTCCTGCGGCATGATGCCGCCGAATGCGTTGAACACGATCGGGCAGCGGAAATGGAGGGCCTTCGCGCAGGTCGTGGTGCCGCCGCGCGTGACGATCGCGTCGCTCGCTTGCATCAGCAGGTGTACAATTTCTGAATACCCTTCGACGTAGCAGTTGAAGTCCGGATGCGTCGCGCGCCAGAGCAGCAGATCGTTATAGGACTGCTTGTTCTTGCCGCAAATCACGATCGCCTGAACCCGGTCAGAATGGCGGACCAGCGCAGGCAACAAATCGAAATGGTTGTGCGCCCCGTTTCCGCCCGTTGCGAGAAAGACGGTAAAAAAATCTGGATTCAGGCCCAATTTCTTGGATACGAACGTGCGGCGGTCGTCCGGCGTGAGCACTTCCAGATACGCACGAGGGAGCATGAGTGATCCTCGGACTCTCGCCCGGTTCGCCGGAATGCCAGACTTCACGGCGAAGTCGTGCGCCGTTGGCGTCCGGGAAAAATAGAGATCCACGGTGGGTTCGATCCAGTTCCGTGAGTACCCCCACCCTCCGGAAAATTCGCCGCAGTACGTGGCGCATCGCACACGTTCCGCACCGAGCACCTGCCGCGCGAGTGGGAAATATCCGCGGTTCAGACAATCGTGCACACTGAAGATCAAGTGCGGTCGATACGAGTTCAGTACTTCGACATAGTAACGTTTTCCAAACGTGACGTTGCGGGTGTTAAGCACGCTGAGGACCTCGACAATCGCGTAGAAGGCTTTGTGCACCCATGGAGCGCTTCGCTGAATTCGATTGTACAACCGGACACCTGCCCGGTTCACCACCGATGATTTCTCGAGCATCTGCTCAATGCGGACCTCGACATCATGCCGGTAGAGCTGGAAGCACCATTCAGCGAAAGCTTCGGCGCGAGCATCATGGCCGCCGCCGGTGCTCGAAGTGAGCACCAGTATGCGCAATTTGGGCACGTCAGAGACCGTAATAACG
>JBDSPT010000382.1:0-4120 GCA_039930205.1 Opitutus sp.
CAGGCTTGTCGGCGAGACTGGCTTCGTGGATTTTCTGCCCCAGAATGTCGATCCACCAGAGGGTTTGGCGCGCGGAATCCCAACACGGGCCCTCACCCAATTGAGCGGAAACGCGCTGAAATATCTCGAGCTGGGCGAATCGGTTCATGAACGGATATCGAGGCCTCGCGGTTAAGCCATTACCGGCTCGAGCACGACCGGATTGGTCAGCTGTCCGATCTGCTCGATGTCGATGGTTACTTCATCGCCTGGTTTCAGCCAGCGTGGGTTCGGCTTGGTCGCCATGCCGACGCCATGCGGCGTACCCGTGAGGATCACCGTTCCCGGCACCAGCGTGGTACTGCCACTGAGAAATTCGATGAGCGTGGGCACATCGAAAATCATATCAGACGTCGTCCAGTCCTGCACGGTCGTGCCATTCAGCCGCGTGGCGATCTTCAACGCGTTCGGATTCGGAATCTCGTCGGTGGTGACCAGGCGTGGTCCGAGAGGGCAGAACGTATCGAAAAACTTGCCACGGCACCATTGACCCCCACCACGTTTGATCTGCCAGTCCCGGGCTGAAACATCGTTCGCGCACGTGTAGCCCAGCACGTAGTCGAGCGCCCGCGCCCGACTCACGTTCTTGCACGCGCGCCCAATCACGACCGCCAGTTCGCATTCGTAGTCGACCTCAGTGCTCGCGAGGTGCGTCGGAATCTCAATCGGATCTCCCGGATTCTGCAGCGTGTTGATGCCTTTGACGAACAACACGGGTAACTCCGGCGCCTTCATGCCCGCCTCGCTCGCGTGATGGCGATAGTTCAAGCCCACGCCGAGAATCTGCGTCGGCACGATGGGCGCCAGGAGCTTCTCGACCTTCGCCCGTTCCGTCGTGACTTCGTGCCCGCCGAAGACATCGCCGGCGATGCGAAGGACGGCGCCGTCCGCCTGCTCGGCGCCGTAATGAAGTTGTCCAGCTGGGTCGCGATAGCGAACGATTTTCATAGGTTAAATCAGGCTTTCGCGACGGCCACGCACTCGATCTCGTAGTGCAGCGTGGGCGGCAAACAGTTGGTGATCGTGGTTCGCGTGGGGAATGGCGCGGAAAAATATTCACGATACAGTTCGTTGTACCGCGGGACGTTTGCGGCATCGCGAACATAGTTTCGCGTCTGGACCACGTGCTTGAGGTCACTGCCGGCTCCTTCCAAAACCTTGCGCAGGTTCTCGACGGAGCGCCGGAACTCACCGTCGAAAGTGTCGGGTACGATCTTCCCGGTCGCGTCCACCGATGCCTGTCCTGAGACAAAGATCAGATCGCCCACGCGAACCGCGGGGCTGAACGGAAGGTGGGAAGTCGGGGTGTCCTGGGCGACTGGGTACGAAACGTTGCTCATGAGAATTGCAGTTCAGGTGACGTGAGGGAATCCAACGGAAACACGGGACGACGCAACTGCTGCCATGGCAATGACGACAGATTGCCCGTGCAGGGTCCCGGCGTGTCGACGTAATAGGATGCGCCCGTGATCGGGTCGTAAGCACGCTTGTGCCCCACTGCCGCCTTCACGCCGATCACGGCGTAATTTCTTGGTTCGATTCCCTGGCTGACGAACTGGCCCAGATCAAACGGCGCCGTTTTCCGACTGGTCAGCAAAATCGTGACCCCCGCGCTTCGGACGACCGCACATGGTCCCATCTCGATGTGCACGCCATTCATCGAGGCCAGGTGGCTCTGCTTGTCCTGCAGTGTGAATTCGCCGTTCGAGCGGGACACCAAGGTAAGATCCAACGCGACCGGTCCGGCGTCCAACTTCGATCCCCGGCCGCCGATCGACAGCGACCGCGTTTCGCCCAGCGGGACCGCATTCAACGCGGCCACCGCGAGCGGGTCATTGATGGCGACCAGCGAGCGTGCGATCCTGTAGTTCAGGAGCGCCCGCAACACGCCGGTGCCGTCGCCCGGCGCTCCGCCTCCGATATTGTCGGACGGCTCGACCAACAAAATCGGCAGGTTCAGCGCCGGCTTGCCCTCCAGCTGACTCACCACCTCGTCCACCGTCGGGTACGTCACCATCCCCCGTTCGCGCAACGACCAGGCGAGCCGGCCGCCGGCTTCAAGATGGGGGCGGACTTTCGTCGCCTCTCCGGTGGTGATCACGCTGATCGAGCAACCGGTGTCCGCGGTATCCGCAAAAGAATAACCGGCCGCAATGTTGCACGCCCAGATGTCGGGTTGCAGCGTTTCCAACTTCTTGGCGAAGAGCTCCAGCGAAAGCATCGGATCAGCGTGCGTCCCCGTCCCGGGCGGCGCCCACATCAACGGCGGCCGGCACCAGGCCATGCGGGGCACTTGTTGCTCCCGCAGGCAGCGGCCGAGCAAAGCCGCGCCACGACGGGCTGACTGCCTCGCATCGGTGTGCGGATTTTCCCGATACATGACCAGCCCGTTGGCATGGGCACACATCCGCGCGCTTACATTCGCGTGAAGATCGAGCACGCCAAAGATCGGGATCTTCTCCGCTCCAGGCAGCCCCCGAATCCGGGCGAGGAACTCCCCTTCCACATCCCGGTGACTCTGCGTCGCCATCGCGCCATGCAGCACCAGGAAAATCCCCTCAATCCCGGAGCCAAGGATGGGCCGGGCACGGGATTCGAACTCCTTCCAGTAACGCTCGAACATGTCGTCCGCGACGGTCGCGCTCGGAGTCGCCCGCGCATCGATCGTCGGTAGCACCTCCCAGCCCTGGAGATTGGCCTGCTCCAGAAATCCGTCGGTCGGCGAGGCATCGCCGAGTTTCGCCAGGATCGCCTGGTCGGTCACAATCTCAAAATCCTCCCAACGCGTCACGTCGTCCAGAAACGTGTGCGTTTCGTGAAACAGCCCGGCGAAGAGGATGCGTGGCTTCGTCGTCATCCGATCAGGCGGGCGCCTTCCACTCCGCAGCATGACGTGCGAACGCCGTCGCCGCCCTGGTCAGAGCCTCGTCGATATGGCTCTCCCGATGCGCCAGGCTGATCGACCAAAGACCACGCTCGATCGCACGCACGCCTTCCTCCAGCAGACACCGACGCAGGTGGGCCCAACGCGGAGCATCGTGCCGCTTCACATAGTCGCGATAGTCCCGGATCTTCCCGGCAGCTGCGCCGGGCTTGAGCATCACCGTGTGAAAAATCAAATCGGCTCCCTGCGGCTGAAGGGGCACCTGATGCTGTTGCGCGAGGCGAACCAGTCCGGCGATCAAACGTGCTCCCAGTTTCTGGAGACCTGCGGGATGGGCATCTCCGAGCGCCCGCACCTGGTCGAGTGACCACTTGCTGGCCGCAAGGCAGAGCGGATTGCCGTTCAACGTGCCCGCGTGCACCACTTCCCCGGAGAGGATTTTTGCCATCGCCGCTTTCGTTCCGGCCAGTGCCGCAAACGGTGTGCCGCCACCGACCGCCTTGCCCAGCACGGTCAGGTCGGGACGAAAGTGGTAGTATCCCTGCGCGCATGACGCGCCAAACCGGAAGCCCGTGATGGTCTCGTCCGAAATCATCATCATCCCGTCGCGATCACAAAGTTCGCGGATGGTGCTCATCAATCCGTCGACCGGCTCGATGCAGCACGTATTGCAGAGCGCCGGCTCGAAGACGATCGCCGCGATCTGCCCTTTGTGGCGATCGACCACCCGCCGGAGATGCTCGGGATCGTTCCAGCGCGCGACGACGAACTGATCAAGCACCTCGGGGATGACCCCCTTGCTCGGATGCAGCCGGGCTGGGTTCTCGTCGTCGCCCCAGCGATCCATCGGGTTCGCGAACCCCACCAAACCTTCGTCGCTCCAGCCATGGTAATGACCTTCGAATCTCAAAATGAGCGGCCGACCCGTGTGCGCCCGCGCCAGTCGAAACGCGGCGATGACCACCTCGGTTGCCGAGTTGTTGAATCGCACCAGTTCCGCCGCCGGGATCATCTGCTGAATCCGCTCAGCGACTTCGATTTCCAACTCGCATTGTGCCGCCCAGTGCGTGCCGAGCTTTGCCTGGGCGCCGATCGCCTCTGCCATTCCCGCCGGCGCATGACCGTACAGCAGTGCACCCTGGCCGAGCTGAAAATCCAGATAGTGGTTGTCGTCCACGTCCCACAAGTCGGGCCCGC
>JBDSPT010000383.1:0-3857 GCA_039930205.1 Opitutus sp.
GAGTCGCGACGTTGCTGAGATACGAGCCCCCGGCTCGAGCGGCCGCTGCAGGAGCATTCCCGTCGCCCACGAAGGCGGCGGGAGCAAACGAGTAGCTCGGCGTTTCTTCGGAAGATCGCGAGGCCGGTATCTGAGCGGAGTGCGCACCAGCGCGCTGTCTACATTCGCAGAGACGGAGCGTCGGACGTACGAGAGCAACTGGCGAAGTCGGTTAGCACGAAGCGCCACAGTTTCCTGGCCCAAATAATCCCGGCGTAATCGACGCCAATTCGCGGCGTTGCCTGGACTGCTTTTCGCGGCACGCGCACACCGCGGTCTTCCAACCAGAGTCCAGACGTCGGCTCGGCCAGCTGCCGGTTGAGCGCGCGATTGATGCCCAGCTGCTTCGTCACCCGGCCGGGGCCGTGTACGCCCTCCACGCCTCGAATCAGCACCGCGGCGGGCCAGTCGCGCGGCCCCACGACGAGATTCAACATCTCATGGATCCCGTAACAAAGATATACATACCAGATTCCGCCCTCTTCATAGAGCGGTGCCGTTCGACTGGTGCGACCGGCGCGGGCATGACACGCGAGATCGCGTTCACCGTCGTACGCCTCGACTTCGGTGATCATCCGCTCAAACAGCGATTCGTCCGGGAGACGACGTACCAGATATTTCCCCAACAACCAGCGCGCGCATGCGACCGTTCCCGCGGTGCGAAGTTCTTTCGCTTTGATTATTCGGCCCACCGCATATTGATGCATTCAACCATCCTGTGAACGCAACTGCCGCGCCCACTGCCGCACAAAGAAAAGCAGACCTCCTCCGCTCGCTTCGGCTGACCACGTCGGAAGGCGTGATGGCGATGCCACTCGTGACCATGTCACTTCCCGTGAACGTCTTCATGACGGCCTTGGTCGCAAAGGCCTACCCGATGCCAAAGGTCATGATCGGACTCATCAGCGCGATGCCGTTTGCCGGAAATTTCCTGCAGATTTTTGTCGCCTCGTTCCTCGCCAAGTGGAAGCCGCCGAAGACGCTGACGGTCATGGCGGCGTCGCTCCATCTGCTGTCATGGGTGGCGTTCGGCGTCATGCTTCCCTGGGTACCGCAGGATGACCTCGGGACCGCCGCAAATATCTTTGTCGGATGGTTCCTTATCTCGAGCTGCTTCGCCGCGATTGCCGGCGTGTCGTGGAACGCGTGGATTCAAGACTGGGTGCCGAGTCGATTGCGGGGAAAGTATTTCGGCCGGCGCAACGGCACGCTGCAGATCTCGACCCTGACCTTCATGCTGGTCTCCGGGTGGGTGCTGGCCCACTGGAACTACGGCATCCTCGCATTTCAGCTGATCGTTGCGGGGGCGGTACTAATGCGCGTGTTCTCGCTGCGCTGTCAATGGCAGAGCCCAACGCGTCCGCTTCGCCAGTCGAGCACGTTTCAGTTGCCGATTCGCGAACAGCTGAAGGTCGTGCTCCGCGCAAAATCGCTCCTCGTGTTCATAACCTTTGGGGCACTCTGGTCTTTCGGCGCCAACTGTTTCGGACCGTTCTACCACGTGTTCATGTTTGAGCAGCTGAATTTTACCGCCTTCGACGTCGGCATCTTCCTGACGTTGTCGCAGCTCGGTGGAGCACTCTCACTTCCCGCGTGGGGTCGGTTGCTCGATCGGTTTGGCAACAAATCCGTGATGACGTTCTCGCTCATTTTGTGGCAGGCGCAGTACCTGATGTGGTGCGTCGTAAGTCCGGAAAACAAGATGTGGCTTTACGCGATGTGGACCTGGGCAGGCATGACGAGCGCTGGATTTGTGCTTGGACAATTCACCATTCTGCTCCGCCTGATTCCGGTCCAGGCCAAGAGCCTCGCCATAGGTGTAAATCTTGCCGCAACGTCGTTCGTCGCCGCCATCGCACCGATTATTGGCGGAGCGGTGTTGACGCGGGCGCTCGAGCACTCCGCCAGTGATCTGACAGTGTATCATTGGTGTTTCCTGGTTCAGCCGGTGATCGCGCTACTCGGGTGCACGCTGTTGCTCCGCGTGCACGAACCGCAGGCGAGCCCGTTGACCATGGTGTTTGGCGCCATGCGCAACATCCGGACGTTAAGCGGCGTGCTCGGCCTCGACTTCCTGGTGAACTACGTGTTTTACCGACCCGCCAGGCGATGAAGGACGCACCCCACATCTTCACGCTCACCGGAAACTTGCTGGCGGAACGAACGCTTGAATTTGCTTCGTGGGCTCCGGGAAAAACCCACCGCGCCACGGGCGAGTCGTTTCAGGTGGGAGGGAAAGGCATCAACGTTTCCAAGATGCTGAACCGTCTCCGCGTTAAGAATACCGCGCTGTGTTTCACCGGTGGAGCCACCGGAGCGGAGTGCTCATGCTGGCTGCAATCTCGCGGTTTCATGTTTCAGGATTTTTCCACAGATCAACGCACGCGCACCGGGACCGTCATTCGAAGTGGAAATCAGCCGGAGACCACCTTCCTTGGCCCCGACGTCACGCCATCGCCGACCGCGGTCGCTGAGTGTGCGTCGTTCCTCAACGCGCAACCCGATGGTCAAGTCCTCGCCGTCTGCGGCAGTTTCCCGGCGTGGGCGGAAAGCCACGTCGACGTTTTGCGCAGCGCGCTTTCGGCCTGGGTCAAACGTGGTATCCTCGTCGCGGACACCTACGGCGCCCCGTTGGATTGGTTCGCGCGACAACCGCTCGCCCTCGCAAAGATGAACGCGGTGGAATTCCGTGGGCTGGGCGGAGATGACAAGCCGGTGATGGACACCCTGGCATCATTTGCGCCGCAAAGTCCGGTCGCTCGATGGGTGATCAGCGATGGCCCTGGCGTGGTGATCACGTGCGAGCAACCCTCGTTCGTTCCCGCCCTTGCGACCCCGCCGCGAGTGACCGAAGTATCCGCCACCGGCTCGGGCGATGTGTTGTTGGCCAGCTTGTTGGAAGGACTTTTCATCCACCGTGTTCCACTTTCGCAGGCGCTGGATACCGCGATGAACCTCGCGGCCGCCAATGCGGCTCATCCTGGCGTCGCAGACTTCCCTTTGCCTCGGGAGTTGACGTCGTGATGTTTTTGAACTGTTCGAACTAAGCAGCTTACCCGCTGTCTTGGCCTAAGATCGTCATGAAACAAACTGCGGTCATCGTCGCCGTCGCCCTGGGAATACTGGTGCTGGCGTTCAGTTACAAAGCGTACAAGGCGAAGACCGAAGCCGATCTGGCGACGCTTCGCGTGGCGCTGCAGGAAAATGAAGCGGAAAAACACCGCCAAGCGCAGGCAAAGGAAGAAGCGCAACGCTTGCTCGCTCTCCAGGCCGCACAGGAAGCCGACGCAGCCGACCGCAAACTTGAAGCGCTGCGAAAGGAGGAGCTTGCAGCGGAAGACCGCCGAGTCGCGGCGGAAGCGGAATCCGTCCAACTCAAGCGCGAGCTCGACGAACTTCGCCGCCAGAAAGAAGCGACGTTGGCGATGGTTCAGAAGTCGGCAGATCAGCGTGAAGTCGAACTCGCCACCATCGCTGCCGCCCACAAAGCGGCGTTGGACAAACTAAAGATCGTCGAAGATGCGAAAGTGGAGCTCGCTTCGAGGCAGACGTCGCTCGATACCGCGTTGCAAAAGCAGATCGAACTCGAGAAACAGGCACAGGAACGCGCACAGCGCTACCAGTCGATGCCACGCCGCTAGTTCGCTCGTGTAAACCGCGGGAAGCGGGACAAATTATCCTTGCTTTCACCATGGTGAAACCGCTTTATCCGCGGTTTTATTTTATGAAAGCTACGATCAAAACCCAAGGGCGGCAGTTCACCGTCACTGAGGGCGACATTCTCATCGTCAACCGTTATCCAAACACGGAAGCCGGTG
>JBDSPT010000384.1:0-3907 GCA_039930205.1 Opitutus sp.
CGGGGAACCATAGGCTACCGCAGTTTAATAACTTATGTGGCCACGCTCGTGAGAGCGTGGATCGCTGGGCTCAGGGACGTGCCAGTCCACGCCCTCATAGGCGTGGCTGCCCCCATTACTGAATTTGCTTTAGAGCGGTTTCTTAGCCGTGGCCAGTTCGACGGAGCGCGCGTGACTCGCTGCCGACGTCATTGCGAGACGCGCAGCGACAACGTAATCCCGCTGGACTGCCGCGACCTCGGGCCACTCGCAGTGACGGACGGAGCGGCCGAAGCTTTATGTTAACCGCTGTGAGACCAAAGTGCCGCAGATTTACTCCAGCCAACCACCCGTGGCTTGAACCGGCATCAGCTCACCCGCTCGCGTGATCCATACAGCCAGTGCGAAACGTTGGCTCATGGGCTTCGACGGAGGTACGAGCGCGACCGATTCTCCCAACGCGGATGACGCCATGCTGACCGCGACAAACTCGTGCCGCAGCGTTTCTCCCCGGTTTTCTCCCGCGGTGACATTGGATGAAATGCCACCTGCGAGTATTGCCGCGTGCACCTTGTATTCACCTCGATCGCCGGGTCGTTCCGGTGCAAATACCGCGGTCACCCTTCCCGCCTGATACGTGGCCGTGAGCGATCCTGGCTTGGACGAAGTCGGGCTCAGGTCACGGGATCTTCGCCACTCAACTCCATCACGGACGAAGCACGGCGTGTAAACAGATGAAGTTTTCCACACTTCAGCGTAGGCGTACTGGCGCCGGGTGTTTTCGGCGCTGGAGAACACGTCGCGCCAGCCGAGCCGATTCCAGTAATCAACATGGAATGAGATGGGCACGAAGTCCTGCCAGAGCCGCGGGTGCCTGGCCAGATCACCCAGCCAGGCCTCGGCGGGCGGGCAACTGCTACAGCCTTCACTCGTGAAAAGCTCAATCAATGAAACCTGACGGGGTCCGCTCGCGAACTCGACGCTCTGGCCGCGCAGAGGGATCCAAGCCAGACCTACCGCCAACCAGCATAAAAAAGGCCTCATGCGAACATGAGGCCCCGAAGAGCTAATCTATTCCCGATCGGCCCGTTATTGCCAGGTCAACACCAAGCGGGTGAAATAGGACGTATCGAGTTTGTCGATGCCGATTCCTGGCTGGCTGTTGTAGTCGTTGCTGATGCCAAGGCGCAGTTTCCAGTTCGGGTTAACCAGAGGCATTTCGTAGTACGACTCGTGCGTGAGGCGGTAATTACCAAAGTCTTCAAACAACGGAATGATGGCGACGCGATTGACGAGCTTCGAATTCGCGAACTCCCACTCGTGGTTCAGGCCGAGATCGAGACCCGCGGCGCTCACATCCTCAGTCGCAGGGTTGCCGTAGCCTTCATAGCGGTACGAGATACCGGCGCGGAGCGTCAGCAGATGCTTCTTCTCCTTGATGACATCGTAACCCAGACCGAACGCCGCGACGTTGTAGAGATCGATGTCCTTGACGCGATCGAAGCCACCTTCGTCGCGCACATACCACGACTTCTTACCCGAGAAATTATTCTGGTAATCGACGCCGGCCTTGAACTGATCGGCCGATTTCGCGCCATCGGAAATCTGGCGGTCGTAAGCCGAGTAGAACTGGAGGGTATCCTGCGGGGTTTTGAGCGTCGCGCGCGCGCTGAAAGCGGTGCCGAGCTGCTCCTTGTTACCCGTCTTGCCCGTCACATCGAGCGCGCCTTCGTAGGTCCAATGGCGACGCAACGCGACTGTTTCCGGGTCCTCGCTGCCCGCCGGCCAGGTTGCGGCGACTTTGTCGACCGTCGTACTCAGCTGGCCGTCGCCACCCGAGATCTTAACCGCGCCGCCTTCAGAGGCGAGCGTGCCTTGCAACACCGTGCCGCTGGCGAGCCGCACCGTGACTGGTTTGTCGGTCGTGATGCTGGTAACGTCGGCTTGCTTGATCACAAGATCACCGGCGTAATCCGTTTTCAAATGGACGTTGCCTCCTTCGATCTTGGTCACGGAGCCGACCAAGCGTGAGCCGTTCTTGGTGTCGACCGTATCGGCTCGTCCAACACCGGTCGACAGACCGATGGCAATGAGGAGAGCCGCAGCTCCCTTAAGGTGTGTAAGGTTCATAGTCAGTGGTAGAGCAGAGGAGAGCGATTCGTCCGTCAATGGGCTTTCGGGTTCCATTTATCGGCTGCTCGACAACCTGACATGACGCGCATTCGCTCCCAGCTTCGATGTCGTCCCCCGTTCAACGTCCCTCCCTGATCATCGCTGATCGCTGGCAGGATTATCAGCTGATCGATTGTGGTGACGGCATGAAACAAGAGCGCTGGGGCGCGTATACCCTCGTACGCCCTGATCCGCAGATTGTTTGGCCGCGTCACGGCAAGATGCCCGGCGCGAAATGGGAGAGCTGGGACGGATTTTATCACCGCGTGGAGACCGGCGGAGGAAAATGGGAGCACCGTCGCGAGATGCCCGATCACTGGAAAATTTCCTACGCGCCGCTGGGGCTCACTTTTAAAATTCATCCCACCTCCTTCAAGCACACCGGCTTGTTTCCGGAGCAGGCGGTGAATTGGGACTGGTTCAGCACCAGGATCAAAGCGGCGCGAGCACGCGGCCGTGAGGTGTCGGTGCTCAATCTTTTTGGATACACCGGCGCCGCCTCCGTCGCCGCCGCAGCCGCCGGGGCGAGCGTCTGCCACGTGGACGCGGCCGAGGGCATGGTGAAATGGTGTCGCGAAAATGCCGGCCTGAGCGGGTTGGCGGATGCGCCCATCCGCTACATCACCGACGATTGCCTCAAGTTCGCTCGCCGCGAAATTAAGCGTGGCCGGAAATACGACGCCATTATCATGGATCCGCCCACGTATGGACGGGGCAGCACCGGCGAGATGTGGCGCCTCGAAGATCATCTGTGGGATCTGCTGCTGGAGTGCCGCGAGTTGCTGAGCGAAGATCCGCTTTTCTTCCTGATCAACGCCTACACGGCGCGTCTGTCACCGACCGTCGTGGCGAACCTGCTCGCCGAGCTGTTACATTCACGGGGCGGCACCCTCACTGCCGGCGAAGTGGGACTGCCCATCCAGAGCGACGGCAAAGTTCTTCCCTGCGGCATCTACGGCCGCTGGGAAACCGGATAACCTCATGTCTCTTGCTTCCTCTTATCACGACCGTGCGAACGCAATGTTGGCGCACGCCTGGACCGTTAACGGCCCCACCATTGCGGCGCTCGCGCCGATCGTCGGCCAGTCTCTCGCGAACCAAGGTGTCCTGCACACGTTCGGCAGCGGCCACAGTGAACTCATCGCTCGCGAGATCATCGGCCGGGCCGGCGGGCTGGTTTGCATCAGCGGCGTGATCGATCCGACAGCGGGGTTTATCGAAAACCTCGTCGGCTACGGCTCGCGCCTGATCGAGCGCTACGATCGCCAGCACCAACTCCTGCCCGGCGAATCCATCATCGTCATCTCCAACTCGGGCAAGAACTCGTCACCGATCGAAGTGGCTCAGTACGCGAAACAGAAAGGGCTCAACGTTATCGGACTCACGTCCATGGCGATGTCACGCACGACAAAGACGGTCCACCCGTCCGGCCAGCGCATTCATGAGGTGGCGGATTTCGTGCTCGATAATGGAGGCATCCCCGGCGACACGGTGATCGAGGTGCGGGACGGTATCATGTCGGGACCTACATCAACGTTCATCGGGTGTTCGCTGCTCAACTGGTTGATGCTATCGGTCGTCGAATGGCTGCGGGATAACGGTCATCCGTTGCCGATTCTCCGCAGTCAAAATCTACCAGACGCGATCGAACACAACCGGCGCATGGGTGAACTCTACCAAGGCCGCCTTAGTCGCCAGCTCGCCTAAGGCCGTCTCTCTGGCGCTCCTTTCTCGCGCCTCTAGAACATGAAATCCA
>JBDSPT010000385.1:0-4506 GCA_039930205.1 Opitutus sp.
CCAGACCGCATGCACCAGCCCACGTCCGATCTGCGCATTCGCGCCACGAAGCCGCTGCCGGTTCCGGTTGAACTCGAAGCGGAGTTACCGCTCTCCGACGCCGGTGCCGCACTGATTGCCGCCGCGCGAACAACCGTCGCCAACATCATCACCGGCCAGGATGACCGGCTGCTCGTCGTCGTCGGACCCTGCTCAATCCACGATCCTGCTGCCGCGATCGAGTACGCCGAGCGCCTTCGCGCGATGGCACCGATCCATGCGCGCGACCTCTTTCTCGTCATGCGCGTTTACTTCGAGAAGCCGCGCACCGTTGTGGGATGGAAGGGACTGATCAATGATCCCGATCGCAACGAAACGTACGCGATCAACCACGGTCTGCGGCTGGCCCGGAAACTGATGCTCGACGTCACGGATTTGGGACTGCCGATCGGAACCGAGTTTCTGGATACAACGCTGGGGCAGTACTACGCTGATCTCGTCAGCTGGGGTGCAATCGGCGCGCGCACGGTCGAAAGCCAGGTGCATCGTGAACTCGCGTCCGGACTTTCGATGCCGGTCGGGTTCAAAAACCGGACCGACGGTGATCTGCAGGTTGCCGTCGATGCAATTCGCTCTGCGCGAAGACCCCATTGGTTTCCGTCGCTGACTCGCGAAGGCCTGCCGGCTGTCATGGGCACCAGCGGAAACGAGCACGGTCATCTTGTGCTGAGAGGCGGCAGCCGTGGACCCAATTACACGCCGGACTACATCCAGGCTGCTTGCGGACTTCTTGGGAAATATGAGTTGCCCGTGGGATTGATGGTCGACTGCAGCCACGCGAACAGCGGCAAGGATCCATCCCGTCAACCCATGGTCGCCGCCGATCTCGCCCGTCAGATCGCTGGGGGGAACGCGGCGATCGCCGCAATCATGCTTGAAAGCAATCTGCTGGGCGGCGCACAGGATCAGCACGCGGTGCCCTTGATTTATGGACGGAGCATCACGGACGCCTGTCTGGCGTGGGAAGCGACCCTTCCCGTCCTCGCAACCCTGGCTGACGCCGTGGCTGCACGGCGGGCCCAGCGGGCCTAGTAAAAGATGTAGCCACGCTCGTGACAGCGTGGAGCGTTGGTCTCAGGGAGGTGGCAGTCCATGCCCATACGGGCGCGGCTACACGATTGCTGAATTCGTTCTAGTTTGCGGACTCGACGGCTTCGGCGACCGCAAGTTGTCCACATCCCGCGGCAATATCGATGCCTCTGCGCTGACGCACGGTACTCGGCAAGGCGTACTCGTTCTTGAGGATCGCCTGGAAGCGCCTCGCTGCGTCGGAGCGTGTGGCAACTCCGTCGTATCCGGCAGTTGGGTTCAACGGAATGAGGTTCACTTGTGCTGGCAGGCCCCGCAGCAGTTCGCCCACCGACCGAGCATGGTCGGCGGTGTCATTCTTGCCCTCGATCAGCGTCCACTCGTAAAAAATCCGGCGGCCCGTCGTTTCACTGTAGATTCGGCAGGCCGCCATCAACTCGTCGAGGGGCCACTTCTTCGCGGCGGGAACGAGCTGCGAGCGCTCGGCCTGGTTGGCGGCATGAAGGGAAACCGCCAGATGCACCGGACGTTTCTCTTGCGCGAGCCGAAGAATCCCGGGAATGACGCCCACCGTGCTCACCGTGATCCTCTCCGCCGCCAGCGCCAATCCGTTCGAGTCGCGCAGGATGTCGACGGCCTGCATCACCGCCTCGTAATTGTGCAACGGTTCGCCCATTCCCATGAGCACGATGTTGCGGAGTCGCTCGCTCGATAGGGCGGTTCCCGCAGCGGTCAGCGGTTGTCGCAAGGCACGCGCCACGTGAACCGCCTGCGCGACGATCTCGCCAGCCGTGAGGTGCCGCGTGTATCCCATTTGTCCCGTTGCGCAGAACACGCAGCCCATCGCGCAGCCCACCTGGCTCGAAATACACGCCGTGACCCGACTCGTGTACCGCATGAGAACGGACTCAATCCGCTCCCGATCTGAAAGCTCGAGGAGATATTTTCTCGTGAATCCGTCGCTCGAGTCGGTCTCGGCCACGGTCTGAAGCGTGCCGACCTGCATTTGCGACAACAGATTGGCCCGAACTCGCACCGGGATGTCTGCCATCGCCTCAAACGAGGTCATCAATTCCAAGTAAAGGTAAGACCAGATCCGCGCCGCGTGGATCGGATTTAGCTCACGTTCACTCAACCAAGCGCTGAGCTGCGCGCGGGTTAGGTCGTAAACGTTGGTGCGAGGCGTAAGCAGCACGGAATCCGCCATGCAAAACCGCGCATTTCACCGACGCAAGCGGCGCCTTTCCTGCCAAGCTGTATCTATGCTATCGGAAGCCGCCACCGTCCGTGAGATGGGGGACTCGAGGTGAGTCGCGCCGGTCATCCGTTTCACAAGTGATGCTACCGGGTTTCCGGATTTCGACTGCCTGCAACGGCGGAGGTCCGACCGTCGCGTACCTCTCAACGTCGGCTTTCCTGTCGTCAGCACCCGTCTTGTCTCTGCCATTCGCGACCTACGGCAGAACCTCCCGCCCGTTTGCCGCAGGAAACGGTTTCAGTCTGCTCCCCCCAAGCCGATGAAAGGGAGGGTTTACCAAAATCTGACCGTTGACCGATCCCGCTTCAACTCTCGACCTGCGTCCCCGACCTCGGCGACGCAGCCGCCGACCAACGCTTAACGCCTTGGGGGCTCCGCTGTTTGCTGGACAGTCGTCTGAGTCGGTATTGCAGCTGCTCGCCGCGGGCAATGACAGCGCTCTGATCATCGCGGACAACGCTCACATTATCCAGTGGGCAAATCCAGAGATGGAGCGGCAGTCCGGCTACCGCGCGCAGGAAATCTGCGGGATGGGACTGGAGAAGCTATTTAACACGCTTACTTCGGACTCGGAGCTGGTAGGAGCGTTGGCCTCAGCCTTGGAGAAAGCAGAGACCTTCGCTGCGAGCATCGCCTGCAACGCCCAAGACTCCCGCTGCTACTGGGTGGATCTCAGTCTTGAGCCGATCCGCGACGCGAGCGGAAGCGTTTCAGGTGTCCTCTGCACCCTGACCAACATTTCCGAACGTCGGTCAAATGAGGAAACGATGCGCGCGGTGAATTCCGCGATGCTAAACCTCAACCTGCAGTTCGAGCACGCGATTGAACGTGCCCAGCAGCTGGCGATGGAGGCCGCGATGGCCAACCAGGCTAAGAGCGCATTCCTGGCAATGATGAGCCACGAGATCCGCACGCCGCTCAACGGTGTAATCGGGATGACCGGCATCCTCGAGCATACCGAACTCAATCCCGAACAGCGCGACTGCCTGCGAACGATCAGGATGTCCGGCGAGGCGTTACTGGCTGTGATCAACGACACGCTCGACTATTCGAAGATCGAAGCGGGCCGTCTCGATCTGGAACGCGTCGACTTTGAACTTCGCGGTTGTGCCGAGGAAGCCGCAGAACTTCTCGCGCCAAAGGCCTTTTCCAAGAAGCTCGAACTCGTCTGCGACATTGCCGAGGACGTGCCCCGAGTCGTCGTCGGAGATTCCGCACGGCTGCGCCAGATCTTCGTCAATCTACTCGGCAATGCGGTGAAATTCACGGCGTCCGGTGAGATTGTACTCCGCATCAGCGTGGAATCGCGCACGACCGACCAGTGCACGCTGCGTCTCGCTATTCAGGATACAGGAATCGGAATTCCACTCGAAAAGCAGCACCGGCTGTTCAAGAGTTTCTCGCAGGTCGACTCCTCAACGACCCGGCAATACGGCGGGACCGGTCTTGGTCTCGCGATCAGCAAGAAGCTGGCCGAGCTGATGTCGGGAACGATGTGGGTGGAAAGCGAAGAGGGGAAAGGCGCTGCGTTTCTCTTCACGATCAAGGTGGGCCTGCCGGCCCACCAGCCAGAGGCCACTCCACGCGAGCCCCGTCTGATCGGACGACGAGTTCTTGTCATCGACGACAACGCGACGAGCCGCCGCGTGCTGCAGGAACATTTGCGGCACCTGGGCTTGGACGCCATCTGCCTTGCGAGCCTCGCGGAGGCTGACGCACGTCTGCAGACCAAAGAAGTTTTCGGTCTCGCGCTGGTCGACCTGCATCTGGGTGGGACGAGTGGACTCGAGTGGGCCCGCAGGATCGCGACCGGCATCAAGCCGTTTCCGATCCTCCTCCTCAACGCGCTGGGGGAAACGCCAGCCGACGCAGCACTCGACGGAGTCGTCCACAAACCAATCAAGCGTGCGCTGTTGACCGAACGCGTGACGGAAATTCTCACGGGTGTATCGAAGGCGGGTTCCCGCCCGTCGGCCCCGCCGGAAGATCTCCGTCAAATCGCGGTGGGAAAACCGCTTCGAATCTTGATGGCGGAGGACAACATCGTGAATCAAACCGTCGCCCGGCATCAGCTCGCCCGACTGGGCTACACGGCCGTAATTGTCGCCAACGGGAAGCTGGCGGTCGAAGCCGCGACATCGAGTCGTTTCGATGTGATTTTGATGGACGTGCAAATGCCC
>JBDSPT010000386.1:0-3740 GCA_039930205.1 Opitutus sp.
ACGAGCGTCTCTTGTTCACGATCGGTTTCCCTCCGACGAACGCCCACACATAGCGGTCGAAGCTGCCAAATTCGCGCTGAATTTCGAGGAAGGCCTTCGCGTTCTGGATCGTCGCCGCGATCTTCAGTCGATTGCGAACGATACCAGCGTCGGCCAGCAAGCCGGCGGTTTTCCTGGCGCCGTAGCGGGAGACTTTTGCCACCTCGAACTGATCGAACGCGCGCCGGTAATTTTCGCGTTTGTTCAGGATCGTCGACCAGCTGAGCCCCGCCTGTGCGCCTTCCAGGGTCAGCAGTTCGAACCACGCGCGATCATCGTGCAGCGGCACGCCCCATTCCGTATCATGATAAGCTAAATCAAGCGGCGTCTTCGGCCAGGGACACGGGCGGAGGGTCTTCATGGATGGAAGGTAGCGTATCTGCGCGACAACGGTGGGTCAGGAGGCGGATGATCTTAGGCCGAAATCTGGGGCGGAGGGTGGGATACCTGGAGCATTTTATCAATAGATGGAGTCACGCTCGCGAGAGCGTGGATCCGAGGGCTCAGGGACGTGCCAAGCGGCAGCGAGGTAGCGCAGGCGTCCCGCCTGCGATTCGGGCGCAGACCAGCAGGCGAGACGCCCGCAGCCACGGGCTTGTGGCTCGTTTCCCGAGTTCGTGAGTTCCAGATTTGGAAGACGTGTTGAATGTGGAAATCAGGAACTCAGGGACGGACTCAGAGTAGTAGCGCAGGCGTCCCGCCTGTGGTTCGGGCTCAGGCCTGCAGGCGAGACGCCTGCAGCTACAGGCTTGTGGCTCGTTCCTGAGTTCCTGATTTCCACATTAAGTATTTTGATTGGATCCTAATCCAAATCCACATTTCGGTGACAACTTCATGAGTTGTCACCAAGTAGTCCGGCGTGATTTTACGTCCGCCGCTGCCTCCCATCGATTATTCGGACGTTCAGGGATTCGACGTCGCTGTCGTCGGAGCGGGTCCAGCCGGAGCCTCGGCGGCTCTGGCTTTGGGTCGGTCCGGGCTGCGGGTCTGCATCATCGATAAAGCCGATTTGCCGCGCTACAAGACCTGCGGCGGGGGGGTGTTGAGCCGCGCTGCCCGGCTGCTGCCGGTCGAAGTAAAGACTGTCGTGGAGCGCGAGTGTTACGCGGCCGAGCTGGTGCATCATGCGCCGGCGTTGCGCTTTATGTGCGAGCGGAAAAGTCCGATCATTTCGATGGTGATGCGGGATCGCTTCGACCATCTGCTCACGCAGGCGGCGGAACAGACCGGAGTACAACTCCTGACGGGAACCGCGGTGCTGGACGTGACAACGAACACTGCCGGCGTGCGGCTCAAGACGAACAGTGGAGAGATTCGTGCGCGGTTCGTGATCGCGGCGGATGGAGCGGCGAGTGTGGTTGCGCGCAAGACGGGTCAGCGGGAATTGCGCAACGTGGTGCCGGCGCTGGAGTGCGAAGTCACGCTGGCGGCGGCGGACATGGAGCCGTTGATGAAGACGGCGCGCTTCGATTTCGGTTTTGTGCCGGCGGGTTATGCGTGGGTGTTTCCGAAGCGGGATCACCTCTCGATTGGAGTGCTCACCACGAAGCGGGGAGGCGCAAATTTGCCGGAGTACTATCGCCGCTATCTTGATCACCTTGGCATCGGGGTGCCCGTGCATGAAGAGCGACACGGCTATATCATTCCGTGCCGACCCCGTGCCCGAATGTTTGATACACCCGGGGTTTTGTTCGTGGGCGACGCGGCCGGCCTGGCAGATCCGGTGACGGCGGAAGGCATCACGGCGGGAATTTTGAGTGGCCAGCTCGCGGCGCGCGCGATTTTTGAAGGAAAATTTGCCGAGCGGGCGGTGAAGCGGATTTATCGTGACACGCTGCGAACGGGGTTGCTGCGCGACCTGCGGATCGCGCGCGGGCTGGCGTGGGTGTTGTACGATTGTCCGCGATTGCGCGCCGCGCTGCTGTCGCGTCACGGGCAACGCCTGAGCGAGTTGATCACGCAGATCGTGACCGGGGAGACGACCTACAGCGCCGCGGTGAAGCGTCCGCGGAATTACTTGAAACTGTTTTCTTGATCCGTGGAGCGCAGACGGGCCGACGGACTGCTGAACCGCTGATCTTTGCTCGAGCACTTCTACAGCATTTTAATATAGGTTGTAGCCACGCCCGTGAGGGCGTGGATCGTTTGGCTCAAGGACTTACCCGTCCGTGCCCTCACGGGCGCGGCTACACGATTCCTGAATTTGCTCTAGCTGCGCGCACAGCGCTGCCTGGGTGTCCGAACATATCGTGGGCGGAGCAGGTCATTAAGTACGAACGGCGCGAATACCCGGAGATTACGCAGCGCTGATGGGAGCGCTTATTGGGTTGAGGGCGGAAACGACAGCTCGACGTAGTCTCCCGGCGAAAGTTTTTCAATCGCTGTGACGACACGATCAACGTGTTGGCGAATGCGTCGCCAGTCAGTTGTCATCAATACCAGGACTGCCAGCTGGCGAGTCGGGAGGTTTTGTTGATAACGGAGGTTTTGGTCGGTCGTGACAATCGCTGCGAAACCTTCCGCCTCGGCGGCGCGCAGTAGTTCGCCGTTTTGGAAGGTACCCCAGTGGCGCTCGAACGCGGTGGCGATTTCATGTCCTCCAAGGGCCCGGCGCAACGGCACCGGTGTTCCCTGGTCGAAAAGTAGCTTCACAAACGGGTGTGCTCAGGCTTCGACCAGGCTGCGTTGGGCGTGGTCGAGCACGTTGACGACCTGATCGCGGGTTACGCCGGGAAACCATTCCAGGAAGTTTTCAACGGTGGCTCCGCTTTCCAGATTTTCAAACAGAGCTTTCACCGGAACACGTGTGCCCTTGAACAGCCAGACTCCGCTGACTTTTCCTGGGATCCGCTCTACCGCGGAGCACTGTGACCAGTTGAGCATGAGTGGATGGTGTGGGTGGCATTAATCGAACGCAAGTCAGGCGTCATGTGAGCGTCCGCTGTAGCCGCGACACCAGCTGGAGTTGATTTTTGTTAGTGAGTTCATGCTTCCAAATTCTGATCACCCGCCAGTCTTCCGAAGGGTTCTCGTCACGCGGCGATCGCGCGCAATTCGCCGGTCGCCGACGACGGTCCCCATTACGCGCGGCGCTGCTGGTCGCGTTGCGGGCAACGCCCGAGCGAGTTGATCACGCAGATCGTGACCGGGGAGACGACCTACAGCGCCGCGGTGAAGCGGCCGCGGAATTACTTGAAACTGTTTTCTTGATACGTGAAGCGCAGACGGGCCGACGGACTGCTGAACCGCTGATCTTTGCTCGAGCACTTCTTCAGCATGTTAATAAAAGATGTAGCCACGCCCGTGAGGGCGTGGATCGTTTGGCTCAAGGACTTGCCCGTCCGTGCCCTCGCGGAGGCGGCTACACGATTCCTGAATTTGCTCTAGCTCCGCGCACAGCGCTGCCTGGGTGTCCGAACATATCGTGGGCGGACGGTCACCACCGATGCGGCGCTGTCGCGAGAAGCTCGTGATCGTCCTCGGAAGGTGGGCCCGGCCTGCAAGGACGATCCTGGCCGGACCGATGCATTTGAACCGCGGATATCACGGATAGGCGCGGATAATTCGGAGGCAGAGCCGGGCAGCGAAAACGAAATCCATCACGAGCCAGAGGGTGAATTGATCAAATTCCCTGTTTTGCGTTCAATGCTTTGATCCGCGTCGATCTGTGTAATCGGCGGTTGATTGCGACTGAATCGTTG
>JBDSPT010000387.1:0-4520 GCA_039930205.1 Opitutus sp.
GCCGCGATCGCGCTGCCGGTCACGTTGATCGCCGTAGGGCTCGGGTCGCGCCATGGAACCCTTGGTGTGGCGCGCGCAGTCACTGTTGCTTCCGTCATCCTGGCCCTCCCGCGCCTGTGGTGGGTGCTGAGAGGACTGCCGTACGGACTGGCTGAATACCTCAGCGCACTCGCCCGACCTCTCGCGATCATGGCGATCACCACGACAGCCATCTATTCCGGTGCTCATTACTCCGGCGGCGAGACCTGGGCCGCCCGGCTGATCACCGGAGTGGGATGCGGTGGTCTCGCCGCGATCGCCGTTGCCGGCATCTGGCCGCAACTTCGAAGCGAATGGCAGATGGTCACGCATCATCTCCCGCTACCGAGGCGGAACCGCGCGAGGTCGAGCTCACCATGACTCCATCCAACCCACCTGTGCGGCCCCCGCGGATCCTGCACTGCGTCTCACATCTCGCACTGGGCGGCGCCGAGCGCGTGGCACTGGCGATTATTCGTGAGCTCCAGCGTGACTTCGAATTTTCCGTGTTCGCGGTTCGCGGGGTCGCTGACGGCGATGTCGGTGTCGCATTAAAAAAGCAGCTGGGCGCCCAGAGCATTCCCGTTCACCTCGGGCCACGGATTCCGATGCGACGCGGTGGAATTGTCAGTGGCGCGTTGAGCCTGGCTCGGGCGTTGGAGCGATTCAAACCCGACTTGCTCCATCTGCACACGGAGATCCCCGAGGCGAGCTGTGCCGCGCTGCTCGCAATCGATCCGCGCTACCGCTCCATCCCCGTGGTGCGAACGATCCATAATTCGGTGATCTGGCAGTTCGCGCCGCAACTCGGCCGCGCATGCGACCGACTCCTGGCTCACAGCAATATCGCGGGCGTCTCACAAGACGCAGTAACTGCGTTCAACGTCCTGCGCTCCGGATCCGGTGCACCGGGCCCTTCGTTGGCGGTCGAGACGATCTTCAACGGCGTCGACCTGATCGAAGCACGTCCGCCGTATCCACCTTCATCGGACATGATCAGGATCGTCTATGGCGGGCGGCTCGAACCGGAAAAAGGCACTGATCTTCTGCCGGAGATTCTGGCCCTCACTCAGCTACCCACGGGGCGACGTGCACATCTGACGATCTTCGGTAGCGGTAGCCATGAAGCACGACTGCGTTCCCTGGCGAAGCAGCCACCAGCGGGGTGGACCGTCGACGTGCTCGGACCCGTGCCGGACTTCGCCGAGCGTCTCGCGGAGTTTGACGTCGCACTCCTGCCCTCGCGCTACGAAGGCCTCGCCCTCGTGGCCATCGAAGCATTGCGCGCCGGGATCCAGGTGGTGGCGAGCGACGCGTCCGGTCTGCGTGAGGCCCTGCCACCCCATCATCCCTGGGTCGCCCGCACGGGAGATGCCGCAAGCTTTGCCGCCGCGCTGCAGTTCGCGTTGTTGAACCGGAGCCGTTGGCCCGCGATCGCGGAAGCGGGTCGCTCGTTCTCGCTCGGGTTCTCACCGAAGGCCATGGCTCTTGGTTACCGAACATTCTATCAACGCGTGCTGGCGAAAACCGCCGGCGAACGAGCTCGGACTTCAGTCATTTGAACCGGGACTCCGCAACTTCGCACTCGCCAGATCATCCGCGAGCCCAAGGCTCCGTCCGCGTGTCGATCGTCGCGCGAAGTTCCCGCTCAGCGCCGTTGCTCGTGACGGCTCCGAGGTCATGAGTCTTACGCCCATCTGGCGAAACCGTTTCATCGCGGTCGGTGCGGGTCTCCTCGCGGTCTGGCTCGGTGGTCACATCGCTCTTCAGCAGTTTTTTTGGCCCGCTCTCTTCGCCGTCGGTCTGGTTCTGGTCGCCCTCGCCCGCTGGCAGCCACTGCCGTTGTCGACCGTTCTGCTCGGCGCAG
Organism: Opitutus sp.; assembly: GCA_039930205.1. GTDB lineage: Bacteria > Verrucomicrobiota > Verrucomicrobiia > Opitutales > Opitutaceae > Opitutus. The sequence continues at coordinate 1,886 of JBDSPT010000387.1, forward strand.
GTTTGTTTGGATACGTCGTCGGCAACCGCGGGTTTGCGCAGATCATGTTGATTCCGCATCAACCGCTGCTGCCCGCGGAAGCCATTCTCGCCACTTGCGGTGCGTTGCTACTCGTCCAGTGCGCCTGGCGACACGAACTCCCGTTCCGACGAGATGTACTCAACGCGCTGGTGCTCCTCTGGCTCTTGGTCGGATCCGCCCGGGTCGCCTTTGACTTCCGGGAATTCGGGCTGATCGCGGTGAGAGACTTCGCGCTCGTGTACTACGCCGCGTTTTTCTTTCTCGGCCAGGAAGTCGCTCGTGCTCCAGAGGGCCGCCGTTTTCTCGAGCGGACGCTCTTCGTCAGCTGTACCGCATTAGTGGTGACAAACGTCCTGTTTGAACGGTTTCCCGACTTCTTCGTGAGCACCCTCACCTTTCGCGGAAATCCGCTGATCTATTACAAAGGGGATCTGGTCGGGACGTTCCTCGCGATCGGTGCCGTGCTGGCGTTTGTGCGCTCCGAAAAATCCCGGCGCATCGGCTACCTTCTGCTGAGCGTTCTCCTCGCCGGAGCCGTGATCAGCACGAACAACCGTGCTTCCATGCTCGGACTTTTCGTCGCGACCACCTGGCTGGCACTCGGCGGTCGCTGGAAATTCTTCGCCGCCCAGGCGGTCGCCGGAGTGGTTGCGGCGGTCGTTGTCCTTGCCGCGGCCAGTGTCCTCAACATTTCGCTCGAGCGAACTCCCCTCCTCGGCATCTACGAACGCGTGGTCTCGCTGACCGATCCGACGGGTCAACGCTCCTACCAGGGCGAAGGAACATTCAACAAGGGCGACAACAACCTCTTCCGCACCGTTTGGTGGCGGACGGTACTTTCCGAAACGGTTCAAACGAATCCGTACGTCGGTCTCGGTTTCGGCCACGACCTCGCTGATCGGTTTGTGCGTGAGTACTATCCTGAGAGTGGCGAAGAGTTTTCCGTGCGCAGCCCGCACAATGTCTTGGTCACCGTCTTCGCGAGAATGGGCGCTGTCGGTCTGGCGGTGCTTGCCGCATTGCTCCTGGCGGCCGCCGCACGCACGTGGCAGGCGGTCCGGATGAATCCGGATGTGGCTGCGCCCTGGTGCATCGCATGGGTGTTGTTCAGCAGCGCCTGCTTCGGCGTGGTGTTGGAAGGACCAATGGGAGCGATCGTGTTTTGGACGTCACTCGGTTGGGCTCATGCCGCACTGGCCGCGGAGGGCGCGGTCGAATCGCCGACGATAACTGAAAAAGGTCAGGCGGCGGCGTTGCCATTACCGGCAGCTTCTGTTTAAGGTCCGTGGATTCGTGAACCTGCCCTCTCCCACCGACTACATTAGCGTGTTCAAGACGACCACGCGTGGTCGCTGGGACCTGCTGAATCCCATCGCGTTTGGCCTGCTTAGTGTGGTCGGGATCGCGTTCATCTTCTCGGCCCAACTTTCCGATCCAAGATTTGCGAACGCCGCGGGCCTTCGCGGTTTCCTCGCGCAGGACTGGTTCAAGCAGATCATTTTTCTGACGATGGGCTCCGTCCTCTATCTTGCGGTCTCGCTCATCGATTACCGTTTCTGGCTCAACATCGCCCACTGGATCTACGCTGCCTTTCTGGTCCCTTTGCTGATCGTCTTCATCCCCGGAGTCGGAGGCGCAGCGGCGGAGAAATGGGGTGCACAACGGTGGATCGATCTTGGACCATTTTCTTATCAGCCATCGGAAACGGCGAAAATTGCGGTGCTCTTGATCACTGCAAGTCTGCTCGTGCGGTCGAAAATCGGCACCGTGACGCAGTCCTTGGGCACGCTCGGGAAATTGGCCCTTGCGGTAGGTGCGCCCATGCTGCTTATCCTGCTACAGCCGGACCTCAAGTCGGCTATTGTCCTGCCCCCGATGCTCTTTGCGATGCTGTACGTCTCAAACCTTTCGCCGCGCTTCTTTCTAGGCGCGCTCGGAGCGTTTGTCGTCGTCGTCAGCGTCGTCGCCATCGATAGCGTCAGCTACGTGCGGTTCATGGAGTCGCACCATTACTCGTACACCGCGGATCGCGGTAAGTACGAACCCCACTCGTGGGTGCCCTTCCACGACTACCAGCGCAACCGCATCCTCGCGTTCGCCGCACCGGAAAAGGTCGATCCCAAGGGTATGGGCGTCGCCTACAATCTCTCGCAATCCCTCATCTCCGTCGGTTCCGGCGGGCTCACCGGCAAAGGCTGGACGGGCGGGACGCAGGCTCAGCTCGGTTACCTGCCGCGCTCAGTCGCTCACAACGATTTCATTTTCTCGGTCATCGCCGAGGAGGAAGGTTTCTTGGGAAGCCTCACGGTTATTGGTCTTTTTGGTCTGGTTTTGTTCAACGGCATTCGCATCGCCGGTCTCGCTCGAGATCGCTTCGGCACCCTTCTCGCCATCGGCGTGACGGTCCTCTTCGCCGTGCATGTGTTCGTTAACATCGCCATGACCATCGGACTCGTGCCCATCACGGGCATACCGCTTCCCTTCATTAGCTACGGTGGCTCCTTTGTGCTTAGTTGCTGCTTGCTGCAAGGACTGGTCCAGAGCGTCTATCGCTTCAGGAAGGATTTCTCATGAAATCTCTTCTTCGCGTTATCGACCGCTCTGCCGGAATTTC
>JBDSPT010000388.1:0-3087 GCA_039930205.1 Opitutus sp.
CGTCACTTTGCTTGAACCCCCGGACACCGATGCAGAAACCAAAAGGGGTCGAGGCGGAATGGCGCTAAGTTAAGCGAGGTCATTTCAACGCGCGCGATGGCGAAACGACCGTCTGATGCCGAGAGACAATCTGGTGGTGGTAGGGGTCAGCCGTAAAACATTCGCAGAGACAGGCGGCATTCAGCCGAGCTGGCTCGTGAGTCGTGGAGAACTGTCTACACGCCCGCCGTCCGCGAACCAGCAGCAGCCCGACAAAGCGCACACGGCCTAGGAACGCTCCGAACGTGAATTGGGCAGCCGGGAAGCCATCATGGTACGTTTCTCTACCGGCTTCCTGGCTTCCTGCTCGATCATAGCTCGTCGGGCTGACGCTTGATCGCTGATTGCTGATCGGTACTTGCCCCTCCGTCCCATTCTCGGGAACGACGTGTACCGCAAACGTGAAGTATCTTCGCTGCGCGAAGGGCAAAAAAGGTCGCAAAGAATTTTAACTGGCTCAGCTCCAGGATCTAATTCGGAAGCCGCCGCGTTGGCATTAGCGATGCAAAGCAGGAGCACGACACCCGATCAACGACCTCCTCGAAAATCGGGCGCCTGTCACTGCAACCTGAATCGAATCCCATCATGAAAAACACATTCATCCTCTCGAGCCTGATCGCCACCGCCAGTTACCCCGTTGCCCTCGTCGCCCAAACGATCGGCATTATTTCAATCCAACTGCCGAGTTTCTCCGCTGTGCTCGGCGCCTACTCCGCCGTCAGCGTCCTCGCATTCGCCTTCCGCGATTACTCGCGTCATACCACGACCACTACGCACGTCTCCGCCCCCGCCGGCGCAATCGAAGCCCGTCCCGCGTTCCGCTCCCTCACCCTGACGAATTCAATGCTCCACACGAACTGATCCTGCGGGCGAGCGTTCATTTTTCAGCGATCAGCCATTAGCGTCAGGCGGTAAGCGGCAAGCGTTACGCGACTGGCTCCAAGCCACCGCACCTCCACCTTCAAACCCCAAACCCCAAACCGCGGGCGCGTCCCGCGATCGTCCATGCTCTCCGATCTTCGTTTCGCGCTTCGTCAGCTCGTGAAGTCACCCGGCTTCACCGCCACGGTTATCATCACCCTCGCACTCGGTATCAGCGCCTGCGTGACGATTTTTGCACTCGTCGATTCCGTGCTGCTGCGCAGCTACGCATCGTATTCGGATCGAAGTGTGGTCATTGGACGGACGCGGCCACCCAGTACAACACTGCTTCAAGCATCCCGGCGAGATTGGGTCGCCTGGATAGCGGAACTCAAGTCATTCGAACTGCTCAGCGCTCATTGGGGCTTGACGGTCCCGCTGACAGGTGAAGGAGAACCGTTGCAGGTTTCCGCACGCTGGGTCACTCAGCACTACTTCACGTTCCATGGAAACAGGTTTGTCAAGGGACGGGGATTCTCCTCCGAGGAACACGCCAAAGATCAAGCCGGCATCGTCATCATTGCACATGGACTTTGGCAACGCGCCTTCGGCGGCCGAAATGACATGGTTGGACATGTCGTGCAGTTGAATGGCGCGCCGTTTACCGTGATTGGCATTGCGACCGACGGATTTGATTCTGCCAACGACACCGCCGATGTGTTTTTTCCGGGCAACGTCGACCCAGACGGCCAGCCTGGTCGGGGGCCCATCAATGTGAGAGCGTGGTTGAAACCAGGCATTTCCGTCTCGGAAGCCCGAGCGGAGCTCGCCGTGTTGGCCGCCCGGCTGGCCGAGCAATATCCGGAGACGAACCGCGGATTTGCGACCTTTGTCACTTCGATGAGCGACTTCATGACGCGCGATTCCCGGCCGATGCTCCTGACTTTGTTCGGTGCCGTGATTTGTGTTCTCGTGATTGTCTGTGCCAATATCGCGAGCCTGCTGCTGGTTCGAGCAACCGTCCGACAGCGCGAGCTGTCTGTCCGTGTTGCCCTCGGAGCAAACCGCTCACGGATCGTGCGCCAGTTGCTGACCGAAAGCATGCTGCTGGCGCTCACCGGCGGCGCAGCCGGCGCGGTCATCGCTCAGTGGACGGGCGAAGCGCTGCGCGCCTATCCCCGAATTCCCGGAATCGCTACAACCGGTTTCGAGATGGACGGAAGGCTGATCGCATTTGTGCTCGGTCTCACCGCGCTGACGGCGCTCCTTTTCGGCCTCGCGCCCGCCTGGCTCTCCTCGAAAGTCGATGTGAACGAAACGCTCAAGCAAGGCACGCGAGGGAGCACGGAGGGCAGAGCGCGCAGCCACCTGCGCCAGACATTTGTGATCCTCCAGGTGGCCGTCGCAACCATGCTGGTGGTCGCGGCCGGACTTTTCATCCGCAGCGCCATCCGGATCGCACGGGTGGATGTGGGACTGGTCCCGGAAAACGCCTTTGCCATTCGCGTGCCTCTGCCAAACGAAGGCTACGCGAAGGATGAGAAGAAGATAGCGTTCGTCGACACCGTGCTCGCAAAAATAAGGAGTCTTCCAGGCGTCGACGCTGCCGGTGTGACACAGTTCATTCCATTCACGTCGACCAACCTTGCTACCGTGGAATTTCAGATCGACGGTCGCCCGGTTGAAACGCCCGGCACGGAACCAAGAACCCGCATTGCACTCGTATCGCCAGGCTACATTGGCGCCACCGGGATTCAACTGCTCCGCGGCCGAGATTTCAGCGACCGCGACGACCTGCGTGCGCCGCGGGTGGCCATCATCAACCACACGTTTGCGAGACAACATTTCTCCGACGAGAATCCCGTGGGCCAGCGTTTGGCGGTGGGGAATCTGGGCAGGCCGAAAGAGATGTGCGAAATCGTCGGCGTGGTGGCGGACGCAACGCAGGCAAGTCCAGAGCAGCCCATCACGGCTCAGGCCTATCGCGCTTTTGCCCAGCAGCCGCCCCCAACGGGTTTTCACGTTATCGTTCGTTCGGCGCGCGACATTGCGGACCTTGGCCACACCCTCAAGGCGCAGGTTTATGCCGTCGACCCCAACCAGCCGATCGGCCCGATCACACCGCTACAGGAATATCTCGACCTGCGCGTTCGTGACCGGCGGTTTCAATTACACCTGCTCTCCGTG
>JBDSPT010000389.1:0-3467 GCA_039930205.1 Opitutus sp.
GCGTGTGGTTCGCCAGAACTTCTGGTGCGGCTCGCAAACGGAGTGATCAGTTCACGGCCGATCGCCGGAACGCGGCCTCGCGGCGATGCTGCCGCACAGGACTCAGCGTACTCGGCAGAGCTGCTCGCGAGCCCGAAAGAACGCGCTGAGCATCTGATGCTGGTCGATCTGATCAGGAATGACATCGGTCGCGTTGCCGAGTTTGGCAGTGTGCACGTTACGGAGTTTATGGCGGTGGAGCAGTATTCCCACGTGATGCATATCGTGTCTCAAGTGGAAGGCCGCCTCGCAATCGGGCGAACGTGGGTGGATGTGTTTTGTTCCCTGTTTCCGGGTGGGACCATCACCGGTTGTCCGAAGGTTCGGACGATGGAGGTCATCGAGGAGCTCGAGCCGGTTGGTCGTGGTTTCTACACCGGTGCGCTCGGCTGGATCAGCTACAACGGAGAGATGGAGATGAACATCATCATCCGCTCGATGCTGATCAAAGACGGTGTCGCTCACGTTCAAGCCGGTGCGGGCATTGTGGCCGACTCGCAGCCGGATTGCGAACTCGATGAAGCGCTCCGCAAAGCGAAGGCTCTGTGGATCGCGCTCGACCGAGCCAATCAGTCCAACGACTGAATCGGCCATGATGACGTCCACAGTTTATCTCAACGGTGAACTGGTCCCCGAGCAGCAGGCGCGTATTCCGGTTTCGGATGCCGGCCTGCTCTACGGCCTGGGATATTTCGAAACGTTTCGGACGAGCGGAGGTTGGCCGCATCACTGGACATTCAATCGACGGCGATTGCTCGCAGCGTGTCAGCGGGCCCATCTGACTTTGGCGAAGACGTCTCTCGCATTCGACGAGCCGCGCCTTCACGCGACCGTGCGCGAACTTCTTGCGCGAAACCGTCAGATTGATGCCGTGTTCCGCTACACGATCACGGCGGGCACCGATGGTAACGCCACCGAGTTGCTGACCATGCGAGCTCTGCCAGCTATGCCGCCCGATGCCGGAATCGCACTTCGGGTTCTCCGGCTTCGGCGAGACCGTGGCGAGTGGTGGCCCCGACCGAAAAGCCTGAACTACAGCAACGCAATTCTCGGCGCGAATGAGCTGGAAACCCGTGCAGCAACCGCGACCGACGAAGGGCTTTTTCTTTCTCAGCATGAGGACGTGATCGTCGAGACGCCCCGCCAGAATGTCGCCTGGATTATTGGTGATAGTATTCAAACGCCGGATCCGACAACAGGCGCGGTCGCCGGAACGTGCCTCGCATGGTTGAACGAGATGGGACTCGCGATTGAGCCCGTGGGTGCGAGACTGTCGCACATGCTCAAGTCCGATGCCGTTTTCTGCGCGAACGCAGTGCGGGGCATCACACCAGTGGCTCAGTTGTGGGATGAAACCGACCGGCAGTTACTGCATTCATTTTCGTCGGCAACTCATCCCGTCGTCGTCGATCTGCGGCGAAGGTGGCGCGCAGCGCTCGCAGTCACTGCAGATAAATAAGTGATCCCGTCGACCAGCATGGACATCGCCATCACGAATTATCAGGACGCGTGCCTGTACCTGCTGCAGCTGAAAGCGCAGCGCGGTGTCGCCCTCGGTCTGGAACGGATGCAGCGGCTGGTCAGCGCGCTCGGACATCCGGAGAGGGCGGTCCCCTGCATCCACATCGCGGGTACGAACGGCAAGGGCTCGGTCGCGGCGATGGTCGAAGCGATCCTTCGAGCCGCCGGCTGGAAAACGGGCCTCTACACCTCACCTCATCTTGTCCGGCTGGGAGAACGAATTCAGGTGGATCGAGCCTCGCTTTCCCAAGGTGAGATCACCGGTTATGTCCGCGAACTGCAGCCGGTCGTGCTGGCCCTCGCTGATCGAACCGGACCTGACGCCGTTCCCAGCTACTTTGAGTTCATGACGGCAATGGCGTTCCTCCACTTTCAACGCGTCGCATGCGACGTGTCCGTGATCGAAGTTGGACTGGGAGGGCGGCTCGACGCGACGAATGTCGTTAATCCCGAAGTGAGCGTCATCACCTCGATCGGTCTCGATCACTGCCATTTCCTTGGAGACTCAATCCCTGCCATTGCTCGAGAGAAAGGGGGCATCATCAAACCATCTCGACCCGTCGTGATGGGCAAGGTGCCAGGCGACGCCGCGCAAGTCATCGAGGAGGTTGCGACTGCAAATTCGGCTCGTCTCATTTCGGTCGAACGCGAATTGGGCCGCGAACTCGATCGACTTCCGTCGACCAACTTGGCCGGCGACTTTCAACGGTGGAACGCCGCGACGGCGTCCTTGGCCGTGAAAGCGCTCCCACCGAAGTGGAGAATTTCCAGCCAAGCCATTTCAGCGGGTCTGCAAAAGGTAACGTGGAATGCGCGCTGGCAATCGGTCCGAGTGGGGGTTCGAACGGTCATTCTCGACTCGTCGCATAATGCCGAAGGTTCCGATGTCCTGGACGCCAGTCTGTTCGGCCTGACCGAAGCAACGGGTCGGCTCCCCATCGTGATCGTCGGCGTCTTGGGCCTGGATCGTGCCCGGCCGCTGATGGAGGTGATCTGTCGTCGGGCTCGTGAAATCCACCTTGTGCAGCCGCGCCAGAACCGAGCCTGTTCGTTCGAAGAGCTGGCATCGTTCGCGCCTCCCGGGTGCCGGAACCAGCTGCTCCGGAGCACAGTTGAAGGGATCTTCCCTTTACCGGGCAGGTGTGAAGTGGGCGGGCCTTCGGACACCATCGTCGTAACCGGATCAATCTATCTGGCGGGAGAAGTTCTCGCGCGACTTGACCCAGCCCACGGCCCATTCGAAAGCCACCTGCAGGATTTCTGAGTCCGCCGTGCCGCCAATCCCGGCTCTTCGGCAACATTACCCTTTACAGGTGAGCGACGCTTCTCTGTTTTCGACCGCTCTCTCCATGCAAAAGACCAAGAAATCCATCGCGAAGCGCTTCAAGCTTACCGGAACAGGTAAGCTCGTTCGCCGCACGCCGGGCTTCCGTCACTTGCTTGCCGCGAAGAGCTCGAAGCAAAAGCGTCGCGCCTCCAAGGACAAGCTCGTGGCTGAAGGCCATGCGAAACCGCTCAAGCGTGCGCTGCCGTTCGGCTTGTAAGTAGCCGACGCATCAACCCTAACTACGTCTGGCGGGTGATTCTTAAGCCGACCCGCCGACGACTAACCTACCAAAGGACAAACTAACATGGCTCGTGCAACCAACGCCGTCGCTGCTAAAAAGCGGCACAAGAAAATACTGAAATACGCCAAGGGCTATTTCGGTAATAAATCAAAGCTCTTCCGCTACGCGAAAGAAGCCGTTCAACACGCCTGGCAATACTCGTACATCGATCGCAAGAAGAAGAAGGCCGACCGTCGTGGCCTCTGGATCGTGCCCGGCCGCTGATGGAGGTGATCTGTCGTCGGGCTCGTGAAATCCACCTTGTGCAGCCGCGCCAGAACCGAGCCTGTTCGTTCGAAG
>JBDSPT010000390.1:0-4114 GCA_039930205.1 Opitutus sp.
CGAGGAGATGCTCGAGAAACTCATCCGAGGCGGAGCCGACATCGTCCGGCTCAACATGGCGCACGCGAAGCATGAGTGGACTCGCACCACGATTCGCCGAATCCGCGGAATCAGCGCCCGAATCGGCCGCGAGGTCGCCATCATGATGGACATTAAAGGCCCCGAAATCCGAACGGGTGATGTGGCAAATCCCATCGATCTCAAGCCAGGCGAAATTTTTGATTTCACCGTTCAACCGGCCGGCGGTGACGAGACCGCGCACGAAGTGCGTTCGGTCGACGTCAACTACCGCGACCTCGTCAACGATATCAAGGTGGGCGATACGGTGCTGGTCGCTAATGGCCTGATCCGTCTCGAGGTCCTCGCGAAGGACGCCGCGCATATCCGGTGTCGCGTGCTCATTCCTGGGCAGCTCAGCTCCCGGCGTCACATCAATCTTCCCGGAGTGCGCGTGAATTTGCCGGCTTTCACGGAGAAGGACCGGCAGGACACTCTCGTCGGGATTGAAGAAGGCATCGATTTCGTTGCGCTTTCATTCGTGCGTGAAGCCAAGGATGTGAGTGATCTGCGCACCTTTCTGGGTGAACACAAATCCAAGGCCCGCATCGTCGCTAAAATCGAAGATCAATCGGCCATCACAAATCTCGATGAGATCGTCCGGGCCTGCGATGCGCTCATGGTCGCCCGTGGAGATCTCGGTATCGAATGCCCCTTCGAAGACTTGCCGGTCATTCAACGTCGCGCCGTTCGCGCCTGCGTCGCCGAGGGCCGCCCCGTGATCGTGGCCACCCACATGCTGGAGTCGATGATCACCCAGCCCGTCCCCACGCGCGCGGAAATCACCGATGTCGCCAACGCCGTTTACGAACGCGCTGACTGCGTGATGCTCTCCGGCGAAACCACCGTCGGCAAGTACCCGCTCGAGTGCGTTCAGATGCTCGACAAGATCTCGCGTCGCATCGAAGCCGAGAACGACGCGAGTCACGACGAACCGTCCGTCTTCACCAGTGAGCGAATGAAGATGCTCAACTCTGCCGTCGTGTTGGCGGATGAGATTCCGCACTCGAAAATCGTCACGTTCACGCGTCACGGGTTTATCGCGACCGGACTCGCAGCACTGCGACCGACCGCCGCGCCGATTTTTGCCTTCACTCCTTCGATTGAGTTGCTGCGCCAGCTGCGAATCCTGCGCGCGGTCGAGCCGGTGCTCATGCCCTTTGCGAGTGAGCCGGATGTTTCGATCGAAAATGCGATTTCCATCCTTCGCCAGTCCGGCCGCATCTCCGTGGGCGACAAGCTCATCGTCGTGACGGATATCGTTTCACAGGACCGGCTGGTCGACGCGATTCAGCTGCGGACCGTGCGGTAAAGCTCCAGTCAAACCGGGCGCCGGCGGCGAATCAAAGACGAATAGCCTTTGGAGGTGCGTAACTTGTGGTAGACCGGGGCGTCTCGGGTTCACTCAGCCCGGGCCTCCCAATGAAAACTCCGTGCCTCGCTTCGGCCGTCGTGGCCCTTTGGTTGTGCCTCGGAATGTTGTCGGCAAACGCCGACGTCACTCGTCTCGTTAACCTCTCGAGCCGGGCTCAAGTTGGCACCGGAGATGACGTGCTGATATCCGGATTTGTCATCGGCCCTGGCGGAAACAAGACGGTGTTGATGCGCGCGGTCGGGCCAACACTGAGCGGCCAGGGCGTATCTGGCGTGCTGGCCGATCCGGTCCTCGAGTTGCACGACTCAACGGGGGCGACGATCGCGAGCAATGACAACTGGTCGCCGCTGGATGCAAGTACGATGACCACCGTCGGCGCATTCGCGTTGCCGGCGGGCAGCAAGGACGCCGCGCTGGTCCGCACCCTTGCACCCGGCGCTTACTCGGCCGTGGTCACCGGAGTAGGCAAGACCACCGGCATCAGCTTGATCGAGATCTACGAAATCGACGCGACGTCCGGCCGGATGATGAATCTCTCAACCCGCGGTCGGATCGGAACCGGCGAGAATCTTTTGATCACCGGGTTCGTCGTGAGTGGCGGTGGCGGTACCCGGCGCTTGTTGGTTCGCGCGGCCGGTCCGGCACTCACCACGCTGCAGGTTGCAGGAGCGCTCGCTGATCCGACGCTGAACGTCGTCGACGCCCGCACGGGTGCCACGATATCCGGGAACGACAATTGGGGCACCCCGTTGGCCGCATCCAATCCCGACGCCACGACGCTGACGGCCGCGTTTACCGTCGCAGGCGCCTATCCGTTTGCGGCGGGCAGCAAAGACGCGGCGCTCATCGCCGATTTCGCACCCGGCCTGTACTCGATCAACGTCTCCGGAGTGAGCAACACCACGGGCGTCGCCCTTGTTGAGGTCTACGATCTGAGTGTCGAATCAGGCAAACCGACCCTCACCGTCACGGCGTCCATCCCCACCGCGGATGAGTCCAGCGGCAGTGCTGGCGAATTTACTTTCCTCCGGTCAGGGGATTCAAGCCAGCCCCTCACAGCCACCTACACGTTCGGCGGTAGTGCCACCGTGGGTACGGACTATACCGCAGGCACCGGCAATGTTGCGTTCGGCGCTTACGTTTCCGCGGTCAAGATCCCGGTCACTCCGCGCGCCGACATTTTGATTGAAGGCGACGAAACGGTCACGGTCTCGCTGAACGATGGCGGCGCCGTTTACTCGCTCGGTTCACCGGCTTCGGCCACCGTGACGATCGTCGATGCGGCGCCGACGCTGTTCATCACCACGCTTCGGCCGACGACGGCGGCGTCGAATTCCACGGCGTCAGGCACCGCTACCATCTTGCTCAGTCCCGATAATTCGTACGCGAACATCAGCCTCACCTTCTCGAATCTGAGCTCGGCGCAGACCGTGGCTTACATCCGGCTCGGCAATCCAGGCGAAGTGGGCGTCGAACTCTTACGCCTACCTGCCGGCCAAGTCGACGGAACGACCTGGACGCTCAAAGCCGCCGGTACTTCATCGATCAGCGACGTACTCCAGGCGCTGCGCGACGGACGCGTGTTCGTTGATATCGAAACGACCAACTTCCCCTCTGGAGAAATCCGCGGCTCGTTCATTCAGGCGACGGGCTCTCAGACGTTCGTCGCGCCAGCGGCGCCGCCGAGCATCGATCTGTCGGTCATATCCGACACCGATGCCGCCCGATTCCTCACCCAAGCAACCTTTGGAGCCACCAAGACGGACATCGATGCAGTGAAACAGAAAGGCTATTCCGCCTGGATCACTGAGCAGATCGCGAAACCGATCGGTTCTCATCGCGATGCGACGGTGGCGGACTTCACGTTGAACAACGCTGGCGGGCAAAACGCGGTGAACGGCGTCAACACGCGTCCTGGTCAGGTGCATCGGCAAGCCGCGTGGTGGAAGATCGCTCTGACCGGAGACGATCAGCTTCGTCAGCGCGTGGCGCTGGCCTGGAGCGAGATCCTCGTCGTCTCAGACGTCAACGGTACGGTCGGCAGCTGGCAGGAAGGCGCCGCCAACTACTACGATATCCTGGCCAAAGATGGTCTCGGGAACTTCCGCACCTTGCTCGAGAACGCGACGTTGAGCCCGATCATGGGCGTGTACCTTAGTCACCTGCGCAACGCTCGCAGCACTTCGGCCACGGGCGCCCAGCCTGACGAGAACTTCGCGCGTGAGGTCATGCAGCTGTTCACGATCGGCCTGAGTCAGTTGCAGCCCGACGGCACGCTCAAGCTGGACGCCAAGGCACTACCGGTCGCGACCTACAATCAGACCACCGTGACGAACATGGCAAAGGTCTTCACGGGCTGGGGATTCTACAATACGAACCCGACATCGACCAATTTCCGCAACACGCCGTCGGACTACGTCAATCCGATGACGCTGTATTCGGCCTTCCATGACGTCACGGCGAAAACGATCGTGGGCGGACAGCAGCTGGCGGCGGCGCAAACCGGCACCCAGGATCTGAAGGACACGCTCGATGCGCTGTTTAATCATCCAAACACCCCGTCGTTTATCAGCCGCCAGCTGATCCAGCGGCTGGTCACGAGCAATCCCAGCCCGGCCTACGTCTATCGCGTCGCCCAGAAGTTTGCCAACAACGGCAGCGGCGTACGCGGTGACCTCACCG
>JBDSPT010000391.1:0-3086 GCA_039930205.1 Opitutus sp.
GGCCGTTCTCCTCGCCGGCGCAACCCACTTCAATTTCGGCCGGAGACCGGCCGCGGGAATACTTGACGGCGTTGCCCAGGAGATTGGCGAAAACCTGCCTGAGCATGGCTTGATCGCCGTGGACCGGCGGAAGTGGGGCGATCTTCCACGTGATCTCACGTTCCGGACACGCGCGGGCGGCTTCGTAGCGCGCCTGTTCGACGACCGCGGCAAGATCCACCTCGGCCTCGCGCATCTCAACCCGCCCCATGCGGGAAAACGCCAGGAGATTGTCGATGAGTTCACCCATCTCCCGGCCGGCCTCAGCGATCGTATTCAGGAATCGGCGACCCTTCTCCGACAAATCCGGGGTTTCCCGACCAAGCATCGCCACGTAGCCCTGGATATGCCGCAACGGGGCGCGGAGATCGTGAGAGACACTGTAGGAGAACGCCTCGAGCTCACGATTCGCGGCGTGCAGCTGTTGGTTGGCGAACTGAACTTTTTGCGAACTCTGGAAAATCTCCGCCTCCATCTTGGTCATCCTGGCCTTGAGCTCCCGATCTGCGCCGTGATCCGCCGTCTGCTTCTGTCGGACGAAATCGGTGACGTCTTCCACCCGGTGGATGACGAACTCGACCTCCCGATGTAAGCCGAGCATCGGCGAGTTGATCGGGCTCCAATAACGCTCGACGAAGATACCGTCAGGACCGCGCACGTCGTAGCGCTGAATCGCCATGGTGTCCGACTTGTGGGTGCGCAGAACTCGCTCGATCGAGCTTTTCCAGTTCGCAACGCCGTTCGCCGATGCGTCTGCGGGATTGTCGGGGAAGACCTCGAAGACCCCACGGCCAATGATCGAATTCCGTTCCGTCATGGTGGCCGCGAGGAACGCCTCGCTGGCGGTCACGATCTTGAGGCCCGGTGTGAGCACCAGGTAGAGACCGGGCAGCGACTCGAACAGCGCAGTGAGCTGCGCATTGTGCCGGCGGATTTTTTCATCGGCCTCCTTGCGATCAGTGATGTCGACGACGATCGACAGGTCCTCCTGGCTGCCATCGCTGAACTTCTGACGTTGAAAGTAGAGTTGCACCCACACCGTGCTGCCGTCGGGGCGGAGGTACCGTTTGTCGATCTCGTAACGATTGATCGTGCCCTGTTCGAGCTGGCGGACCCTCAGGGCCTGCGGTTCGCGGTCGTCGGGATGGGTAATGCGCGCGAAGATTCCGGGCTCTTCCACCTGGTCGCGAGTGAAGCCGCAAAGGCGCAGATGAGCGTTGTTGATCAGGCGGGAACGTCGTCCGTTCGCTTCCGTGATAACGAAGGAGATGCCGACCGGCACGAGGTCGAACACCCGTTGCAGCCGCGCCTGTTCGCGGGACAGGTTGCGGAGCGCGTCGGCGAGTTTCTGCTCGGACACCCGCTCGGCGGAAACATCGCGGAACACGAGGACGACGCCGACGATCTGGTCCTGGCGATCCCGGATCGGAGCCGCGCTGTCCGCGATGGCGTGTTCCGTTCCATCTCGTGCCATCAGGAGCGTGTGATTGGCCAGCGCACGGGTTTCGCCGGTCGCAAGCACGTCTTTCACCGGAATCAGGGCCGGCTGGCGCGTTTCTTCGTGGATGATCCGAAACACATCGTCGACCGGACGGCCCAGCGCCTCGGCTTGCGACCAGCCCGTAAGTTTCTCGCTGATACCGTTCATCCGGATCACTCGTCCGGCCGTATCGGTCGCCATCACGGCATCACCGATTGATTGCAGGGTGACGGCGAGGTCTTCCTCGCTGCGGCGCAGGGCGAGGACGGCGCGTTCGCGCGCACGGAAGAACCAGGCGGTTAAGAGCACCAGACCGAGCAGGCCGGGAGTGACCAGGGCGAAGATCACGCGCAAACCGGTGAACAAGCTCGACCATTCCTGGGCGCTGACTTGTGACGCGAGCAGAACATACGGTTCTTCGGTCACGGTCATCGCCAGACTTTCCCCGCCAAACTCCACCGTGCTGACACGGTGCCAGGTGAACAGTCCGCCCGAGAGCCGGGCCTGGCCTTTCGGTTCGCGACTGAGTTGCGCCCACAATTCCGGGTTCGTGGACGAGACGGCGAATTGACTCCGCCCCGGCAGAACGGCACCCCAATCCTCCGCGGGCTTCGCTGACTTCATCCAGTGGCCCTTCGCATCCAGCAAGCGGAGACGATGGGCAAACGCCGGCGTGGCTCGTTCGAGATCCGCGATCAACGCGCTCGCGAGAAAGTTGATCACATAGATGCCGCGTCGCTGGCCCGCTTCGTCAAAAACCGGTGTCGCGAACCGCAACATCGGCTTGGAAGGCGCTTCGACGGTCCCGTGTTCCTCGTTCAGGTCGAAGGCGGAGATAAAAATTTGTTCGGGTTCGAGCGCATTGGCTTTCTGAAAGTACGGCCGGTCCGCTTTGTTCGCCAGGTCGGTCGGCGCGACCACGATGCCACCCTGGTTAACGCGTACCCTCTCCTGCCCGTGCGTATCAATAAACCGGATCTGATCGTAGGTGGACCGTTGCCGGCTGAAAAGCACCGCGCGACGAATCACTCGCTCGAGATCGGCGCCACTTCCGGTGCGCAAATAGTCGCGCAAGCCGTCGCCTTCGGCGAGGACTCGAACATCGTTGGCCACGGGACGCAGTTCGTAGCGGAAAAAATAACTGAGCAGACTGGTGCGGGCGATTTCGCGTTCGCGCAGTTGCCGCTCGGCTTGACGTGCTTCGTAGAAATACAACGTGGAGCACAGCGCCAACGAAGCGAGCAGTGCGAGGGCAAGACTGATGCGAGGCCCAAGTCGCCTCGGCGAAATTCCGCCACTCGGTGTCGTCCGGCAGGCTGCGACTTGCGATCCGTCACCGTGCCACTCACTCAGGGAGTTCTGCCGCCTCGATTCGACCGTCTGGGAAGGTGTCCGACCGCGAAACGTCGTTCGCGCAGCTGGAGGAAGTTCGTCGGATGGCATGCGTGGCGTTGGCAAGGCGAACGACTGACCCGCTGATCAATCCGTGAAGTGTTTTTTTTGGCAACCACCGAGTTGATACGTCGACGGATGCGGGTGCGGTGTTTGGTTGAGCGGGGGCGTGAAT
>JBDSPT010000392.1:0-2607 GCA_039930205.1 Opitutus sp.
TCTCCCTGTGCAGGCAGCGCGTTCGAGCGCGAAGTCTGCGTCGTACCTCGCCGAGTGAACGGCGGGCTGTATGGGGTAGGGCGTGGTCTCCGACCCGCCTTTCGAAACACCCGAACGGCAGGTCGGAGACCTGCCCGACCAACGAGCCGGTCGATCCGGGTGTCAGCAGGATCGATCCGGGTGCCAGCTGGATTGCCGCGTCGCCCCGCCGGGCAGGGACTCCTCGCAACGACAGAAAGGGAAATAACGTCATGAGCGCTGCTGAAGTCCGCCTCGTCTCTTCTGTGTCTCCGTGCCTCTGTCGTTCAACCCGGCTCGGTCTGCTTGCCTTGGTCGTTGCCGCAAGTCTCTCGTCAGTCGTCGCCCTCGCCGCATCATCACCTCTGGCCGACGCCGTTGAACGCAACGACGCCGCCGCGGTTCATACGCTCGTCCGCGATACGGACATCAACGCTCCGCAGGCGGACGGCATGACGGCGCTGCATTGGGCCGTGTACCACGATGATGTCGACACGACCAAGTTGCTCCTATCGGCCGGTGCGAATGCGAAGGCGCAGAATCGGTACGGCGTCACGGCCCTTTCACTGGCCTGCACGAATGGCAACGGGGTCGTCGTCGATCTTTTGCTCGCGGCGGGCGCCGACGCCAACGCCACCTTGCAAGGCGGCGAGACCGCGCTGATGACGGCCGCGCGCACGGGTAAGCTAGGTCCGGTGAAATCATTGCTGGCTCGCGGCGCGGACGTGAACGCAAAACTTCCGAACGGTCAGACCGCGTTGATGTGGGCGGCGGCCGAGGGGCACACGGCCGTTGTGGAGACGCTGCTGGCGGCCGGCGCAGAGTTTCGGCTGGGAGTTTCCACCGGATTCACGCCGCTGCTTTTCGCGGTGCGCGAAGGTCACACCGAGATCGTGCGCGATTTACTCGCTGCCGGGGTGGACGTAAACGAACCTGCTCAACCGGCGAAGACGGTGGCGAAGTTCCTGCGCAAAGGTGCCAGTGCGCTGACGACGGCGATCGAGAACGGACATTTCGAACTTGCTGGCGAACTTCTCGATCGGGGCGCCGATCCGAACGACATCCGTTCGGGTTACACTCCGCTTCATGTATTGTCCTGGATCCGCAAACCGGATCGCGGCGAAGACGAGGGCGATCCGATTCCCGAAGGCTCGGGCGCCTGGACCAGCGAGCAGTTAATTCGGAAGCTCGTGGCGAAAGGAGCCAACGTGAATGCGCAGTTGACGGGTGGTCCATCGGAGGGTGGTCGCATCAACCGCAAAGGCTGCACGCCACTGATGCTCGCGGCGGACACCGCGGACACCGCGTTCATGCGTATTTTGGTCGAACTCGGCGCGGATCCTACGATCACAAACGTCGATCACTGCACGCCGCTGATGGCGGCAGCCGGACTGGGAACGCGCTCCGCCGAGGAAGAAGCGGGGACGGACGATGAGGCGGTGGAAGCCGTGAGCTATCTGCTGAGCCTCGGCGCTGAGATCAACGCCGTATCCGACATGGGAGATACGGCGATGCATGGGGCCGCTTTTGCCAATTTTCCCAAGGTCGTGAAACTCCTCGCGTCAAAGGGAGCGAAGATCGACGTGTGGAACACGCCGAACAAAAAAACTTGGACGCCGTTACTGATTGCGGAAGGACACCGCTACGGAAATTTCAAACCGTCCTTCGAGACGGTCGCGGCGATCAAGGAAGTCATGCTTGCGGCGGGCGTCACACCGCCGGGTCCGACTGCTCCCGTGCCGGTGAAGGGATACGGAAAATAGACGGGTGCGTTGATTGCTGGCAGAGAGCCTTGGTGGAGAATTGCTAAAAACGTCTGAATTACCTGCCGGTTGAGGCCGATTAGGAACTTCTCGCTGGCGGGTACAACAGTGTGGCCCGTCTTGGAACTGGCGGACTCTCCGGTGAGAGCGCTGGCAGCTGCAACCCATATATTCCCATGTCGCTCGCTCAAACGTGTTCTGCACCACCGTTCGCCGCTACTGAAATGCGGGTTGGATCAACTGAGTCGAATGGGCCGAACCGAGCGGTCGCGCTGGCGCATCCCGGACTATTTACGGCGGAAGCAAAGTCGAATGGGGGTCGCTGGACGGCGCTCAGTTGGACGAATCGGGCGGATAAGGAATCGTTCGACCGGTTGATCGCGCGAGTCTGTTCCGGTCAGATCGATCCACGTGAGCACCACGACGACGGCGTCACATTCCGGGAAATACGACTTGTGGCCGTGCCGGCTTGAGGTACCGGCAGATGAGGACGGGGCGGATGAAGTTTTGAACCGGGGAGACCCAGAGGGATCCTCGCGCAAAGCCTATGGCGCGCCGGATGGCTCCGGCGGGCGTGCCCCACGCTTGGTGTCCGCAGCGCCAACCAAACATCCGCAAACGAGGAAGACGGTTAAACACGAGTCGCGGAAAGAATCGGCAGACGTTTCAAAGTGAGGTGAGCTGGAGGGGAAGGGACCGCGAACCCGATCCCGGAAGTCCGCGATGAAGTGAATGCGGTGACTGACCGTCAAATCAAAGGAACCCCGCGAGTGGCTGATGACTTGAACGGTGCTCGATCTGACTCGACGCGCGATCATCGCGACGC
>JBDSPT010000393.1:0-3719 GCA_039930205.1 Opitutus sp.
TTTCACGCCACGGGTGTTGGCCGCGAGGATCTCTTTGATGGTTTCTGCGGTTTTCACCGGAATTGTGGACTTCTCGACGATGATTTTCGGCGTCGTTGCTACTTCTGCAATCGTCCGAGCAACCGACTCAATGTACCGAAGATCCGCTGCGCGTCCGGCGCCCACACCATAAGTCTTCGTGGGCGTATTTACGGCTACGAAGATAATGTCGGCGGCCATGATTGCTCCTCGGACGTCGGTGGAGAAGTGAAGGTTCTTACCACGAGAACCTCTTACCACTTCATCGAGACCCGGCTCATAAATCGGGAGGGTGTCTGAATTCCACGCAGCGATGCGCGCGGAATTCATGTCCACCACCCGTACTTCGATGTCAGGCGCCTTCAACGCGATCATGGCCATGGTTGGCCCGCCTACATATCCAGCTCCGATACAGCAGATTTTCATCTTTCTAATGTGTATATCCTACGATTGATGGACCGACCTTGTTCGATTGGACAAGAGATGGGGACGGACAAAAAAAAGGCGCGGAGTTCACCGCGCCTTTTGGCTTCGCCTGCTGTAGACATTACGCCGGACTCGGAGCCGGAGCAGCGGTCCCGGGCCCAAGTGGTTCGGGTGCCGCATTCTTGCCGGGCGCCTTCTTACCCGCGGCACGATCGTCGGGTTTGCTCGTGACCTCCCTGACGATTGGGGAGCGAATTTCCCCGAACTGCAGCACTTCGAGAACGTGCTTACCTTCGATGGTCTCGTGTTCGAGCAGAGCTCCAGCAATCTTATCCAAAACGTCGCGACGGCTCGTGATAATCTCTGTGGATCGCTGGTACTGCTCGTCGACGATTCGAAAAACTTCACCATCAATCTTTCGGGCGGTCTCTTCCGAGTAGGTCTGACTGCGGGTAATTTCGCGACCAAGGAACACCGTATCCGAGCTCTCGCCGTAAGCGATCATGCCCAGTGGGCTCATACCCCAGTCGCACACCATGTGACGCGCAATCTTCGTAACCTGCTTGATGTCACCCGCGGCTCCGCTGGAAACGTCACCCATCACCAATTCTTCGGCGATGCGACCGCCTAATCCCATCGCGATTTGATTCAACATCCGCTTCTTCGCGTGGGTCAGGATGTCCTTCTTCGGAATGAACATCGTGCTGCCCAAACTGTGACCACGAGGGATGATCGTGACCTTGTGAACCGGCATGTGTCCGTCGTCCAACACCGCTTGAATCAGTGCGTGACCCGCTTCGTGATAAGCAGTCAGCTTCTTCTCCTCGTCGTCCATCACTCGCCGACGTTCGCGGCCGAATTGGACTTTCTCGCGCGCATCGTCCACGTCGATCATCTCGACCTTCTTCTTGTTCCGACGCGCTGCCAGGAGAGCCGCTTCGTTCAAAAGGTTCGCCAGCTCAGCACCGGATAACCCGGGAGTACCGCGCGCGATCACCGCCAAGTCGACGTTCTCAGCAAGGGTGATCCTGCGAGCGTGCACGCGAAGAATCTGCTCACGGCCAACCAAGTCCGGTAGATCCACGTAGATCTGTCGATCAAACCGGCCTGGACGAAGCAGTGCGCTGTCCAGCACGTCAGGACGATTCGTAGCGGCAATGATTATTACGCCTTCCGTGGTATCGAAGCCGTCCATCTCGACGAGCAACGAATTCAATGTCTGTTCGCGTTCGTCGTTTCCGCCGCCGAGACCGGCGCCGCGCTGACGGCCCACCGCGTCGATTTCGTCGATGAAGATCAAGCAAGGAGCGCTCTTGCGACCCTGCTCAAACATATCGCGTACGCGACTCGCGCCGACACCGACGAACATTTCCACGAAGTCAGAACCGGAGATCGAGAAGAACGGCACGTCTGCTTCTCCAGCCACTGCTTTCGCGAGCAAAGTCTTACCCGTTCCGGGGGGACCGACCATCAAGATGCCCTTCGGTATCTTGCCTCCCATCTTGGTGAACTTCTTAGGATCCTTTAGAAATTCGACGACTTCGCTGACCTCTTCTTTGGCCTCGTCGCATCCCGCAACGTCCGCGAACGTCACCTTGTCGCGATCGCGCGTCAGCAATTTCGCACGGCTCTTACCGAAGCTCAGCGCTCCCTTGCCGGCTTGGCGCAGTTGGCGCACGAACAGGAAATATAGCAGACCGATAATGATCAGAAAAGGAACGACCTGAGCTGCGATCTGGGTGAAGAGCGTGGTGGCAGGTTGTTCAACGAAGACCTGAGACTTCTGGAGGCGTTCGAGATTGGAGTCCGTGAGACGACCTGCCGCGCGGAACTGGTTGGTAAGCCCACGATCACTATCGAGATTCGACTCCTTGGTTTCTCCACTGATGACCGCCCAATCGCGGCCACCCGAAGCGTCGGGGTGGATCACACCTTCCCGAACTTTGCCCTGCTCAGCCAATTCAACCACACGTTGAATCTTGAGCGAAGCGGGCGACGTAAGGCGCGCAGGGGAAAGGAAAAGGAGCGCGAGCGCCGCAAGGAAGAGAGCGAGGAAGAAGATCAACACCTTCGGCTGGAACCGATCCGGTGGAAGACTCTTCAGCGGACGACGCTTCTTTTTATTGTCAGGTTCGGACATTTATAGAGTGGGATATGACCGGAAAGTGGATGTTCCCATCGGATTAGTCAATTGGCCCGATGCTGGAATCAATTGGAAACATTCCGGCGCACCCTCTCAAAAACCAAGCGCGTCGCACCGACGACCGCAAACCGCTCATGGCCCAAACTATGGCGCCGCTGCCTCTGCGCCATGAGGTCGTCGAGCAGCGCATGAAACGCCTGCCGAGAAAGTTCGATCGTTGGATCAGTTGTTGCAATCCAACGGTGTAGTGCTCGCCGCACCACCGCACGAGGAACTCCGGATAGCTTCCTGAGATTCATCGCTCCCGTTTTCGTACACACCGCCGCACGATCTGCCCACTCGTCGAGCGCCTCATCGTCTTCTTCCAACAACTCACGCGAGAGAGCTGCACCCGCCACGGCATCCCGACCGATGCTCGCATCCCGCCACGCCGGCAGAACATCGTGGCGCATTCGGTTCCGCAGAAACCTGCGTCCACGGTTAGTCGCGTCTTCACGCCATGGCACTTTGAGCGCGGTGAAGATCGATGTGAGTTCCTGTTTCGAAACCGTGAGGAGCGGTCGTACGTGCGTCTTCTCCGGCAACACCTGCACCGATCGCGGAGCTGCCAGTCCACCGGCACCGCTCCCGCGCGCCAATCGCATGAGCATCGTTTCGGCGATGTCATCTTGCTGGTGACCCAACCAAATCACCGATGTGCGCCGCCGTTTCAGTTCTGAGCTGAAAAATGCATGACGCGCGCGTCGTGATTGCCCCTCGCTCGCATCGCGCGGTGCATCCTTCCAGTAGCCTACCGCGCAACGAATCCCGAGCGACCGAGCCACCCGTTCGCAGAACTGCTGATCACGCGTCGATGCAGCTCCACGCAGACAGTGATTAAAGTGCAGCGCGATGATCCGCTTACGCCGCTCAGGCCAGTGCGCCCACACCAGCAACAGTACCGCGAGCGAATCCGCGCCTCCAGAAAATGCCACGGCCCACGAGCCGCCACCACGAGAATCAGCAACCCACGAAGTCACCTTGGGATGGAGCCGCGTGAGTGGAAGTCGCTCCGCCAGCGCCGCTGCGACAGCACGCCAATCGATTTGTTTTCGAACAGGCATTCTCGAACAAAGCGCTCCCGACCAGAGCC
>JBDSPT010000394.1:0-6281 GCA_039930205.1 Opitutus sp.
AGGGTCTTTCGCAGCGGGACTCCCGTCGCGCCGCACGTGGTGCTGCCGATATGAAAGCGGCAGCCAACGCTGCGGCCGGGATCACCGGGCCAACGTCGGCTGACCAGGTCGATCTCTCCAAGGTCGAGCTGCCGCCGGATGTGGTCGCCGTGGTGGAGGGCGAAGGCGATGCGGGGGCAGCAAAGAAGCCTGCTCTTCGTCCGAAGCGCGCCGTGGTTAAGGCGGAATAATCCCCGTTTTCCTAACTGAATGAGTACCATTATTTCTGCCCAGATGGTCAACGAGCTGCGCTCCGCTACAGGCGCCGGTTTGCTTGACTGTAAAAAGGCGCTGACGGAAGCCAACGGTAACGTCGATGAAGCGACCACGATCCTCCGCAAGAAAGGCGCTGCATCGGCTGCCAAGAAAGCAGATCGCACGACGAAGGAAGGCCTCATCGAGAGCTATATCCATGTTGGCGGTAAAGTGGGGGTGTTAATCGAGGTGAATTGCGAAACGGACTTCGTTGCTCGGAACGACGATTTCCGACAGCTCTGCAAAGATCTGTGCCTGCAAATTGCTGCCGCGAATCCACTTTATGTGACCCGCGACCAGGTATCGGAAGCGGACATCGCGAAAGAGCGCGAGATCGCTTCGGCGCAAGTCTTGGGCAAGCCGCCGGCGGCGGTGCAGAAGATCGTGGACGGCAAGCTCGAGAAGTTTTACTCGACGATCTGCTTGATCGACCAGCCGTTCGTGAAGATGCCGGAGAAGACGGTTAAGGAAATCATCACCGAGAAGATCACGAAGATCGGCGAGAATATTCAGGTGCGCCGCTTCACGCGGTTCCAGCTCGGCGCCTGAGCGTTTCGTAAGCTCTGTTACTCTGGAAGCGCCCCGGTTTTGGGGCGCTTTTTTTTGTGCGACGAAAATCAATCGACGGCGCACCGCGACGGACAACCGAGAACTTAAATGAATGATTGGTAGTGGGGGAAAAGCTCACTGCGATCATCAAGGAATTTCTGTGCCTAAGACCATCACGCTCATGCGGAAGCATGCACAGCGAGTCCGAGGCGTGATGCAGTTTGCAACGACTGCGGCGAAGGTCGCGGCACAATGCAAGTGCTCCGTATCACCATGGGCATGACACGATCAGGGCCTTGAGTTTTCTTTGGCTTCAGCTCCAACGCGTTAGTGATTCAAGCAGAACAATACCTCCGTCAGGTACGGCCACTGCTAAACGGAACTCTCGCACTCGTCCGAACCCTTACTCCCCATGAACTCACCGAAATTCTCACAAGATCCAGATCAATCCTTTGGTGGCAACGAGCCACGTTCCTCTGTCGCCCAAGCCGCTCGCGAAACGGCGTCGAAAATCGGCTCGGCGGCCAGCGAGACGGCTGCTCGTGTTCGAGACAGCGCCGTGAAACTCGTCAGCGACCGCAAGGACTCCGCCGCTGATCGCGTCGGCGCCTACAGTTCTGCGATACACGAATCCGCCAAGTCCCTCGAAGAGCAGGATCCCAACATCGCGTGGATCACGCATCGCGCCGCAGAAAAGCTTGAGAGCGTTGCGACCTACATGCGGACGCGTGATTTTCGCGGACTGCGTGACGACGCAGAAAATCTGGCACGTCGCCATCCGGCGGCATTCTTCGGTGGCATGTGCGTTGCGGGTTTGGTTCTCGGCAGTGTGATCCGGGCCGCCCGTCAGGCTTCCACGGAATCGCCCGCCCCGTCTGACTCAGACCCGCAATCTTCCGGATCATCCGATTCGGAGTATCCAAGTTACATGAATCAAGGCAGCAGCTACGCCGCGCAGGAAGCCAAGCCTTCGAACCTCGCCGATTCTTCGGTTTCAGGGACGACACCCGCTTCCGGGATTTGATCGACCACGATGCCTCCCATGAACTCAGAAACCACAGCTACCCCCCAACCCAACTCGATCCCCGGGTTGCTGCGCGAGCTTCGTGACGAAGCCACGACGCTCCTGAAAGCCCAAGTCCAACTCGCGAAGGTGGAGGTAAAAGAAAACATCTCACGCCTTGCCGGGAACGTCGCAAAAATCGCGGTTGGCGGGGTGATCGCGCTTATGGGCGCCATTGTCCTGCTGATCGGTCTGGGTCAGCTGCTCGGCGTTCTTCTCGAGAAAGCAGGACTAAGTCAGGCAACCGCTCAGTGGCTCGGTCCGGTCATTGTCGGACTCCTTGTTACCGTGGTCGGCGTTGTACTGCTCGAGCGAGCCAAGAAGGCGATCGCTGAAGAATCCATCGCACCCCGCATCACTCTCCAAACCCTGAAGGCCGATCAAAAATGGGCCCAAGACAAACTCCAACAATCCCATGAATCAAGAACCTGAACTCGAATCAGATGCCCTCCGCTCAGAAATCGACTCCACCCGCGGCCGGATGGACGATACCATCGATGCACTCGAAAATCGGCTCCAAGGCCGACATCTGGTCGACGAAATCGTAGGATTTTTCCGCCGCAGCGATAGCTCCGGAGAGGCGAGCCAATGGAAGCAAAAGATCACCGACTCCGCTGGATCTGTCGTTGATTCGGTCAAGGCGCATCCGCTTCCTCTGCTGATGATCGGTGCCGGCATCGGCTGGTTGATCTATCAGAACCGCTCCAACTCGAGCAGTCGCGCAATGTCGTCAGGCGGTGGTCGTAACTACGATTACACGGGTTATCTCAGCGACGATTACGAAACCTATGGGAGCGCGTCCTCGGGACCGGAAGGATCCGGTTCGGAAGGTTCGTCGGGATCATCCGGATCTGGGCTCGCGGATAAAGCGGCTGAACTTGGCTCCCAAGCTAAAGAAAAGCTTTCCTCGT
The DNA here is from genome assembly GCA_039930205.1 of Opitutus sp. Classification (GTDB taxonomy): domain Bacteria; phylum Verrucomicrobiota; class Verrucomicrobiia; order Opitutales; family Opitutaceae; genus Opitutus. The sequence goes on from JBDSPT010000394.1 coordinate 2,818, forward strand.
TGGGCAACCAGGCGCGCGAGAAAGTTTCCGATCTCAGCAGTCGCGGAAAAGAAAAACTTGGCGCTGCGGGCGAGCGCGTTTCGCAGTTGGGACACGAAGCTCAAAAACGTGGCCGCGAACTGTATGGACGGACGCGTGAGCGCGTGGTGACCACAGCGGATCAACATCCCCTCGAAGTGGGAATTGGCTTCCTTGCCCTCGGTGTGATTGCAGGGATGGCCATCCCCACACCTCAGGTTGTGACGCGCCGGTTGAGACCGGTGGGGGCTCGTCTACGTGAGGCGAGCTCCGACCTCGTTGAAAAGGGAAAGCGCGTCGCGGAAGCAGCTACTCAAGCCGCCAAGGTTGAGGCGAAATCGCAAGGGCTGACCTTGGAACGGGTGCGTGATCAAGCGAGTGCTGTTGCTAAAAAGGCAGGTACTGCGGCAAAGGAAACTGCCGAGCAAGAAGGCCTTCCGACTGGCGGAGGGTCTGCCTCGGACCCTTCCGGTCAGCGGCCATCCGTGTGACTAGATTAGAGGAGCGGGCGCCGACGTCCGCTCCTTCTGATCTCCTGACGAGCAAAACGGAAATGGTTCACCAACAATCCGTACAATCTCAGCGACAACCATCCGAACAATCTGAAGCGGACGACCCGCACGGACGTAGTGCGGATAGTCCTACAGAGGTCCCAAAAAAGGGGTGGCTCGATATCCTCACGCGAACCAAGGAGGAGCTGGCGCAAGACAATCTATCGATCGTCGCAGCTGGAATTGCGTTCTATTGGTTTCTGGCGTTCATCCCGGCGCTCGGGGCCGTGATTTCGATTTACGCTTTGGTCGCCGACCCGGCGCAGGTGAGCGAGCACCTCTCCTTGCTCAACCAAGTGATGCCGGCGGAAATCATGCCGATGCTGCGCGAGCAGCTCACACGACTCACTTCGGCCGATCAAGCGGCGGGGATCAGCGCAATTATCAGTTTTGTATTGGCGCTCTATGGCAGTTCCAAGGCGGCGACGGCACTCATCCAAGGCCTGAACATCGCCTATGATGAGGAAGAGAAACGTGGGTTCTTGAAACTTCAGGCGATTGCATTGCTTCTCACGGTTTGCGGGGTAATCGGTGCAGTGTTTGCCATCGGTTTGGTGGCGGTGCTGCCTTCGATCCTGGGACATATGCATCTCGGGAAAGGAGCGGCGTTATTCGCGTCGATCCTCCGTTGGCCCATTTTGATTGGCGGATTCATGTTAGCCTTGGCGGTCGTTTACCGCTACGCGCCAAGTCGGGACGAGCCGAAATGGAGGTGGGTAAGCTGGGGTGCGGTGCTGGGCGCAGGCCTGTGGGTGCTCGGCTCAGCGGCCTTTTCGATCTACGCCGCAACCTTCGGCAACTACGACAAGACTTATGGATCATTGGGGGCTTTGGTAATCTTCCTCTTTTGGCTCTACCTAACGGCGTACACCGTTCTCATCGGGGCAGAACTTAACTCGGAGATGGAGCGTCAGACCGCGAAGGATACGACGCAGGGTCCGCCCAAACCGATGGGACAACGGCAGGCGTACTCGGCTGATACCGTCGGGCATGCCCGGGGAGAAAAGAAAAACTAGGCAAATCCAGGGACCTTGTCGCCACGCCCGTGAGGGTGTGGACGGCGACGTCTCCTGAGCGCGAAAATCCACGCTCTCACGTGCGTGGCTACATTTATAAAAATGCGATAGCTTCGAAAAGCATAGGCCCCCGCCGAAGATTGGGCGCGGCCTTACGCTTTAGGAGCTGCGCTGCTTAGCGCACGACGCGGGCGCCGCCGCCACTGATCTGCTTCTCGACCTCTTTCCGCGTGGCCATCGACGTGTCGCCCGGAGTCGTTGAGGCGAGGGCACCGTGAGCCGCACCGTACTCCACGGCCTTTTGGCCGTCGTTGAACTCCATGAAACCAAATTGGAGACCGGAAGCGAAACTGTCGCCGCCGCCGACGCGGTCCAGGATCTCGAGCTCCGGATATTTCCGACTTTCGTGGAATTTGCCCGCGTGCCAGAGGATAGCGCTCCAGTCATTTTTCGTCGCCGTGATCACGCGTCGCAGCGTGGTCGCTGCGACTTTGAAGTTCGGAAATTCCTTCACGGCGGTTTCGATCATCGCCTTGAACGCGTCGGTTTCGATCGCACTCAGATTGTGGTCGGCGCCTTTGACTTCGAATCCGAGTGAGGCGGTGAAGTCCTCTTCATTACCGATCATCACATCGACGTACTTTGCGATCTCGCGATTTACTTCCTGCGCCTTTTTGAGGCCGCCGATCGTCTTCCAAAGCGACGGACGGTAGTTGAGATCGTAGGACACGATCGTGCCGTGCTTGTTGGCGGCTTTGACGGCTTCGACGGTCAACTGAGCCGTTGATTCTGAGAGGGCGGCGAAAATGCCGCCCGTGTGAAACCAACGAACTCCCAGCTTGCCGAAGATGTGTTCCCAGTCGAAGTCGCCGGGCTTCAGCTGGGATGCGGCGGTGTTACCGCGATCAGGATTGCCGACCGCACCGCGGACGCCGAAACCGCGCTCCGTAAAATTTAATCCGTTGCGCACGGTTCGGCCAATACCGTCGTCGTCGCGCCACTTGATGAAGTCGGTGGCGACGCCACCCTGCATGATGAAGTCCTCGATCAAATGGCCGACCTCGTTGTCGACGAAAGCCGTGCAGACGGCGGTCTTATAGCCAAAGCATTTTTTCAGGCCGCGAGAGGTGTTGTACTCACCGCCACCTTCCCAGGCTTTGAATTCACGGGCGGTCCGAATACGACCTTCGCCGGGATCGAGGCGAAGCATGACTTCGCCGAGGGAGATTTGGTCGAATGCGACTGATTGCGGGCTTCGAAGAGTAAGGCTCATAGGTGAGTAACGGTTCGGTGATTAAACGCGGCGAAGAGCCGGTGGAAGAGCGAAGAACGCGGCGGCTTTTGGGTCAACCGCTGCGTTGGCCAAAAACCCCATCGCGTCGGTGGTCACATCGGGCACGCAAGAACCGGGACGGGGCTTACATGCTTAAGCAAAGTCCTTCGATGCCTTTGAAATCCCAGCAGCCCGTTTTAGCGGAGAGTCAGAATCTGTCACTGCAACCCGGCAGCTCAGCGCTTCACCGCACGGTACACAAAGGGCAGCCTCAGTTTGACGTTCACGGGTACGCCGCCTTTTACGCCTGGTCTGAACTGCCACCTGGCGACCGCTGCCTGGCAAAACTTTCCGATCTCTGGGTTGGAGGTCTGCACGACGCGCACATTCTTCGCGGTGCCGTCTTTTGCCACCGTGAGCTCAATTTCGGCGCGGCCGTTTTCCAGCGTGAGGTAGTAGGGTAACTCGGGCTGTTTTAAGCCGATCGACTCAGGCTTGCGGTCCACCTCGGTGGCAGCGAAGACCTGGTCTTCCGCATTGAATCGGGCCGTTAACTCAAGTGTCTTACCGCCTTCGATACGCCCGGCAACCGTCATCGGATCGTAA
>JBDSPT010000395.1:0-4724 GCA_039930205.1 Opitutus sp.
TCAAGCGGCAGGTTCAGCCCAAGTCCGATCGCATCCGTCGCACACACGATGTCCGACTGACCTTCTCGGAAACGTCGCGCTTCGTTGCGTCGCACCTCAGGCGAGAGTCCGCCGTAAATTACGGATACGCGGAGGCCCCGCGATTCGAACATCGCCTTGAGCTTGAGCACCATCGCTCGCGAAAAACCGATGACCGCAGATCGCGGTGGAACGTGGCGCCAGTCCAACACGCCTTCGTACGTCAGTGTGCCCTGGCGCTCCAACGTGCGAACTTCCACCTGATCACCACAGATCTCTGCGAGTCGCCGAATCACCGGTTCAGCCGACAGCGGTCCAGTCACAATAAGAGTTTCGGCCGCGACCCCGCAGTAAGCCGCGATCCACGCCCACCCGCGGTCGCGGTCGAACGCGAGCTGCATCTCATCGAGCACACAGACTTCAAAACGACGCGAAAAATCGGTCATCTCGACTGTGCGCGACGAGTGAGTCTGAGACTGTTCGTCACGCTCCTCGCCCGTGATCAATGAACACGGCACCCCTAGCTCCACCATCCGGTCGCGTTGTTCGAGCGCCAGCAGGCGCAACGGTCCGAGGTACATCCCGCTCTTGGACTCGCTCAAGGCCAGCAACGCGCGATGCGTCTTGCCGGAGTTGGTCGGTCCAAGCCACGCAATGACTTTTCGTTTTAACGAGCGTGCGACGGGGAAGCACTGCAGATAATCAAGCAGCCCAGGGTTTCGCCGGGCGAGTCCATCGAGCAACGAGCGGTCAACTGCATACGTGCACGCAAGCCGAAGCCGTTGATAGACTTCCTTGCGATCAGTGATCAGCGGAGGATTCGGCCGGAATGCGCGAAAGACGTCGGCGGTGGTCAGCTGCTCCCAGCCTTCGTAGGTTGGCGGCGTCTTCCTCAACCGATTCGTAAGCTCGCTCACATCGGCGGGCTCACGAGCCAGCAGACTGGCCGCCACCGTATCCGGCCCGCGAGTGCTGACGTTTTCCGCCAACGGACCAAGCTTCAGCGACACGCTGGAGAGCACTGGCAGTTGCAGACCGTCGCGCACCATAATCGTCGTTGGAAGGTTAAGCACGACCTCGTCAGAGGCATCGAGATACGTGCCGTAGCGGAGCCCATCAGCGGCCACCGCGACGCGTTCAGCAGCATAGCGAGCCAGGCTCGCCCGAACCCCACCGGCCCTCACACGAGGACCGATCGGCGACTCGAGAAATTCTCGCCCGAATTCGGAATCAAGGAGATCCAGATCGGCGAGCAGTCCCTGTCGCGCCGCTGAGACCACCTCTTCGTGTGTCCATTGTTCCTGCTCCTGGCTCGCTTCCATGCCCCACTGTTGGGTAACGAAATGCGATGTCAAAAAGTCCTGGTCTGTTGTCGCGATCCGACACGCGGGCATTCCACCCCACGGCTCTGAGTTGGTTCAGGTCTCAGAAATCCCCGTCTCGCACGAACGGTCTGTTGAGCGCTGATCTGCGTTCCCCGCCCAACGCTGCGCGTCGGTTGGGTTCACAGCATCACATCACAGTTTGAAGTCGGTGGCTTCCCTGTGCTCACCGACTCGCTCCCGGACAACCGGGCGATCAACGAAGCTGCCCGCGATCAATTCGCGCGCGCTTTCTGGATCGACGCCTGCAATTTATCCCAGGCAGCGATCACGTTTTGTTTGGCACTGTCCCACGTAGCCGAAGTGGCATTACCAAGTGCATCGACCTTGTCTTTGAAGTCGGCTTCGGAGCTCTTCAGCTCAGACATCGCCGACTTGCGGCTCGCGCTCGCTTTAGCTTCGGAGTAGTCGGCGCGGAGTTCACTTGCCTGCGCCTCAGCCTTTGCAGAGAGCGCTTTCGCGTTCGCGGTGAAATCATTCCGTTGATCGAAGGTGAACGATTTGACGTTGTCCCAACCATTGGCCATCGCCGATTTGGCATCGGAGTAAGCGTCTTTGGTCGCGGCGTTGGCGTCCGCGCGGTCTTTGCGTGAGCAGCCCACCAGTGAAAGGGTAAGCAGACCCGTGGCAATCAGGGTCGTGGACGTGAGATGACGGGAGGATGATTTGATATTCATGGGGCGGAATCGCGCGTCATTTCGGAATCTTCCGGAATGGAAGAGTGATACGCGCTGCCACACGGACCCGTCTTCCGGGGTTCGGTTCGACCCACTGAACCCATACCCCATTACTTCGCAGAAAACCGATAAATCGTCGTCGAGCGATAAGTCGCTCCCGGCCGAAGGATTGTACTGGGAAATCCCGGTTGATTGACGCTGTCGGGGAAATGCTGGGTCTCGAGCGCAAAGCCCGTGCGATAGTCATAGCGCCGCCCCGATTTTCCCACGCCAGTACCGTCGAGAAAATTGCCCGAGTAGAACTGAACTCCTGGTTCCGTCGTCAGCACTTCCAACGTACGACCCGATGTGGGCTCTCCTACTACGGCCGCCGTTCGCAATTCGCCCGCGACCCCATCGATCACGAAGTTGTGATCATAACCGAGTCCAAATTTTATTTGCGGATCATCAGCCTCGATGCGCTCCCCGATTCGATGAGCGCGGGTGAAATCGAAGGGCGTCCCGGCCACGGTCGTCAGCTCACCGGTGGGGATCAACCCGGCATTTACGGGCGTCATCTTGGCCGCCTGCAATGTGATTTCGTGATCCAGGATCGTTCCGTCGCCCTCCCCGCGAAGATTGAAGTAACTGTGATTGGTCAGATTCACCGGTGTGGGCCTGTCGGTCGTCGCCGTGTAATCGATCCGAAGTTCGTTGTCCTTGGAAATGGAATACAGCACCTCGACCGCGAGATTTCCCGGATAGCCTTCCTCGCCATCCTTGCTGGTGTAGCGCAGCCGCAAGGCCGGCTGATCTTCGCGCGTGGTCGGTTCAGCGTCCCAGAGGACTTTGTCGAAACCTCTGAGTCCGCCGTGCAGCTGGCAGGGAATTCCTCCCGGAGTGTTATTGGCCGCGAGCGTGTACGTCTTGCCCTCGAGCGTGAACGTCGCACCCGCGATTCGATTGCCGACCCGCCCCACAATGCAGCCAAAGTACGGCGACTTGGTGAAGTAATCCTCGAGCGAATTAAAACCCAACGCGACGTCGGCCAGTTTGCCGGTGCGATCGGGCGCGAACAAGCTGACCACCGTCCCGCCGTACTCGCTAATCACGGCTTTGAAACCGCTCTGGTTTTGCAGCGTGTAGAGATGGACCGCGCGGCCATCTGCCATCTTGCCAAAATTCTCAACGGGGAGGGAATCAGCCGAAAGACTCACGCCCGTGAAAAGACCGAAGCATCCGAGAAGTGCAAGTGAGGGCTTTATCATAAAGAGGATGCGCTCCGGGTGAGAATCGGGTGCTTGCCGCGATGTGAAGGGAATTTTCCCCACGACTCAACTGCCGAACCGGTGACCTAGCCGTTCACGGTTGCCCGGGAATGTAGGCCGGTCCGTTCGACGGGTTCGAGCAGGGGAACGCGGAAGGTCTCTCCAACGTCGACCGCCAGCAAGCGCCGGGGCTCACGTGCGAACAGCTTGCGCAGGCGCGCGGCAGGTTCGTCCATCGGTTCCGAACTGAGTTTAAAGGTTTGGTGATGTATCGGCACGAAGTACTTTGCGCCGGCCTGTTCTGCCATGGCCACGGCCTGCTCGGGCGTACAGTGAGCACGTATCCAAGGATCGTATGCGCCGATCGGAAAAAGGGCCAGGTCCAGCGGGCGCTCACGCTTCCGCAGGTTCTCGAACACGTTGGTATAAGCCGTATCACCAGCGAAACAAACCGCGCGGCCGTCTCGCTCGAGCACATACCCGTTGTAACCACGATCGGTGTCTCGCATCATCCGCGCTCCCCAATGAGCGACCGGAATGGCCTCCACGCGAAGCGTTCGACCTTTGATCGACAGATCGACGGATTCGCCCCACGCGAGTTCGTGGACGGTGCGGAATCGCCGGAGAAGATCGCGCGTCGCCTTCGCCGTAACGACCGGCGTATCGCGAGAGAACTTTTTTAGGCTCCAGGTATCGAAGTGATCAAAGTGCGCGTGGCTCAACACGAGCACCTCAGGGGCGGCGAACTCGTTGAGCTCGAGGGCCGGGAGGAGATAACGCTTGGGCCCTAGCACCATGGTCGCAAGTCCCGGGCCAGCGCGCAGCGAGAATACCGGATCGGTTAGCACGCGAGCGCCCAGCACGTTCATCAAAACCGTCGAATGTCCCAAGCAGCTTCCGGTAATGGCATCGTCGCGCCACCCCGCCGGGTTCGGCCGATGCGCCGGAGCGGTTGGCCCGCCGCGGCCATCGAAGATCATTCGTCGGAGAAAACTGAAGTTCGGCATGGTCTTGAAAAAGAGTCCGCCAGGCCGGCGGAATGCGGTAAGTGAGCGGAGGTCATCCAGACTGCAAGCCGGCGCCCTCAAACGCGGTTAAGTCCCTGCGCAACCAAGTGTATCTTTTACGGTCGTTAGGTTCCTGATGTCTCCAGCCAAACGTCGCCCCACCAAGAAAGCGGTCTTCATCTTCCTTGGGATTGTCCTCGGTATCTTTGTCACCGTCGTGGCCGCCAATTTTGTGCGGAGTGAGAAGAAGATCGAGTACCCCATCGAGTCGCCTTACTCCGTCTCCGACCCCCAGTTCGTTCGATCGATCGGGTCGCTCCTGGGCAATCCGCTCATCGGCGATAATTCCGTCACCGAGCTCTTGAATGGTGACGCAATTTTTCCCGCCATGCT
>JBDSPT010000396.1:0-4882 GCA_039930205.1 Opitutus sp.
CGGGGCGCGCTACTTCTTCTTGGCGGGTGTGACGTTCTTCATCGTCTTGCCGCCGGATGCAGCCACGGCCGTCGCGGCGGGCGTTGGATCCTTCATGCGATTGATCACGATCTGCTGACCGATGGTGAAGATCCCGTTCACCGTCGAGTAAAGCGCCAGGGCGCAGGAGAAGCTGTAGCAGAACAGCGCGAAGACATACGGCATGAACTTCATCATCTTCGCCTGGGCATTATCCATCGTGGGCGATGGAGTGAGGTGCATTTGAATCACCATCGTGGCGCCCATCAGGACCGGAAGGATGTTGATCGGAATTCCGAAAAGGTGTCCGACCGTGTCAGGTGCAGAAAGATCGGTCGCCCAAAGGAACGGTTGGAAGCGGAGTTCGGCCGTGCTTTGCAGCATTTGGAAGAAACCCATGAAGAAGGGGATCGTGATGAGAATAGGGAGACAGCCACCCATCGGATTCACCTTGTGCTTCTTGAACAGCTCCATCGTCGCCGCCTGCAGCTTCTGCGGGTTGTCTTTGAATTTCTCGCGCGCCGCCTGCATCTCCGGCTGAATCTTTTGCATCCGTTTCGCCGAGCGAGACGCGGCCAGCGTGAACGGCACGAAGACGGTTTTCAACGTCAGCGTCGTCAGCACGATGGCGTAGCCCCAAGCCCAGGTCGCATTCGGGAACCAGCTGTGGATCCACGTCATCAGCGTCAGCAGGATCTGGCTGAAGAACTTGAAGAAGCCGAAGTGCATGACTTTGTCCTGACTGACCTTGAACACGTCGCTGTTGGACAGCCGGCGATATTCCTTCGGTCCGACGAAGAAGTCGCCGGTCAGTTTGGATTCGCCGCGAGCGGCCAAAGGCGCGAGGTCGAACTGCGTGGCAGATGTGACGCCATATGCGTTCGAGTTCTCGTCCGGCAGCGAAGGGAGGAGTTTAACGCGACGGGTGATCAGACTCGAACCCGGTTGATCGGGGGTGAGAATGGCGGCGAAGAACTGGTTGCTGACCGCGCCCCAGACGATCGGTCCGCTGTTGGTGATAAACGGCTTCGCATCGTGCGCACCGATCCCAAACATGCCGCCACTTGCTTCGAGCTTCGAACGCTCGGTGAAGGAGTGGTCACCACCGGTTGAATACCCGGACGTGAGCTTGAGGCCGTCGTCTTTCGCATTCGTCGGAGCCGCCGTGCCGAGACTGAGTGCGACCCGAGGAACGGCGACCACCTGGTCGGTGATGTTGCGAAAGGTCGTCTCGTGACGCAGTACATACGGATCGTGCTGCTTGTCGGGCTGCGCGACGAGGGCATAGCGCCGGGTTACTTCGAGGCGGTTTTCGAATGTCGCGCGATAGACCACCTCCGTCGCGGTCTGGGAAACGACCTCATACGGGGTCGTGCGATCAAGACCAGGAAAGTCGACGAAACCCAACATGGGGTCGGCATGAAGGGCATTGAACACGAACGGTTCAGGCCGTCCTTTCACGGCCGGGTACTTCTTCAAGGCGACATCGCGAACGGCACCGCCGAAGTTGGTGAACGTCACCGCGATGAAATTGTTCTCAAGCGTGACGACGCTCGCGGCGACGGGTTCTTTCGACGGCACCGAGAAAGCGGTGGTGGGCGAGAGCGTCGGCCCGGGAGTCGCGGGCGCCGCCTGATCGGCGGGCGCGTTCGCAATTGCGGCCGTGTTCAACGTGGGCTGTGGCCTGGCAGAGGGAGTCGGCGCGAACTTTTGACTGAAGTAGATGCTCGCGAAAGCGGCGATCAGCAGCAGCACGCCAATAGTGGTGTTCTTCTTATCCATGAATGGGAGAGGGAGACCGTAACCGTTTGCGCACTACGCCCGGTTTTCGGTGACGGCAGGTGAGAGCTCAGCCGTATCTAGGCAGTTGGAAGTAGCCACCGTCGTGAGACAGTGGACGCGAGATGAGTCGTGCCGGTCATCCGGCTCACGACGGATGCTACCGGTTTTCGGGAATTCGACTGCAGTGTCTGGGCTCAGGGTGCAGGAGAATTTGCGGCGCGGCACGGGATCGAAGCCACCCGGGTGCAGCGGTGTGCATTTCAGCAGGCGCTTGGCCGCCAGCCATGCACCGGCGACCGCGCCATGTTCGGACACGGCCTCGATGGCATACTGGGAGCACGTCGGTGCAAAACGGCAGCCGCAGGTGGGACCGAGGAGCACCGGGAGAACCGGCGAAAGCGTGCGCTGATAAACCCGAATCAGGAGAACCAAACTTCGTGGCGGAAGCTTAAGGAGGGTGGCGGAGCTCATATGTTCACGCCGGTGCCTTCGGAGATATCTGACGGCATGCCTCGACGAACTTCTGCTCCACCTGCTCGAACGGCCAGATCGTCGTCGCCGTTCGTGCGGTCAGGACGAGATCACAGCCGACGGGGACGACCGCCTGATTGAGACGGAAAATCTCGCGCAGTCGGCGTTTCGCGCGGTTGCGAATCACGGCGTGGCCGACGGACGCGTTGGAAGCGACAAATCCTGCGCGTTTTATTTCGCTCGAAACCTGGATCGCAGGAGCGGATTCGTTCGGGGTCAGCTGACGATTTAAGAATGTCAGCGTGAAGGCGCCGCAATTGATGCGGCGACCGTTCTCCCGAACGGCGCGGAAATCACTCTGGCGCCGCAGATGCTGCTCGGTGCGAAAACGCATGGGAGCCGCGAGCGGGCGCGGGCGGGCGGAGACGGTTAGACAACCGTCAGGCGCTTACGACCCTTGAGACGACGTGCTTTGATGACTTTACGGCCGCTAGCGGTGGCCATGCGCGCGCGGTAGCCAATCTTGCGGGCGCGCTTTTTGCGGTGCGGACGGAATGTAGGTTGCATGACTTTTAGAGAAAAAGAGGGTCAGTGGTGCCGGACGCATTCCGGGGTGTCAAGGGCGGGATTGCAGAGCGGGTCGACCCGCTTTCGGCCAGCGAGAAGCGACCCGAATCGACCAAGAAGAATGCGTGCCGGGAGAATCACTGACCGTCACCTTCCGGCCGATATAGCGCGGTCAGGTTCCTCCGAAGAATTTCAGGATCTTCCGCAGGCTCGCGACCAAGACGTCAATTTCCTCGGGGTTGTTGTAGATGTAGAAACTCGCGCGCGTGGTGCTCGTGAGCCCCAGCTTCTTCATCAACGGCTGGTTGCAATGGTGCCCGCCCCGCAGCGCGAGGCCGTCTTCGTCAGCAAACGTCACGACATCGTGCGCGTGAACCTCCTGAAACGCGAAGCTGACCAGCCCGCTGCGCTGTTTCGGATCCAACGGCCCGAGCAAGCGGATCCCCGGCAGTACTGAAAGTTTTTCGTAGGCGAGCCCGGCAAGTTCTCTGTCGTGATCCGCAATTTTTCTGCGATCCAACCCATCAAGATAGTCGCAAGCCGCCGCCAGCCCTACGGCGTCGCCGAAATTCGGCGTGCCCGCTTCGAAGCGTTCAGGCGAGGGCTTCCATCGGGCCGTGAAGTAGTCCACTTGCGCAATCATGCCACCCCCACCTTGGTAAGGAGGCATCGCGTCGAGTAGTGCGAGTCGGCCATACAGCGCGCCGATGCCGGTCGGACCCGCCATCTTGTGAGCCGAGAACGCGTAGAAGTCGCAGCCCAGTGCCCGAACATCGACCGGCATGTGCCCGATGGATTGGGCGCCATCGATCAGGGTGATGATCCCGCGAGCGCGGGCTTTGGCGCACAGATCGGCGGCCGGGTTGACCACGCCCAGTGTATTGGAAACGTGCGTGAACGCGAAAATCTTCACCTCCGGCGTGAGCAACGCGTCCAGTTGAGCGAGGTCCAACCCGCCTTCCGCGTTTTGACCGTTTACCGGCACGAAGCGCAATTTTGCCCCGGTGCGTTGAGCGATCAGCTGCCACGGCACCAAGTTCGAATGGTGCTCCATCTCCGTCAGCAAAATGACATCTCCCGGCTTTAGATTCGCGCCGCCCCAGCTCGAAGCGACAAGGTTGATCGACTCGGTCGTTCCGCGGGTGAAGATGATCTCGGCCGAGTCGGCTGCGTTCAGGTACGTCGCGACCCGCGCCCGCGCTCCCTCATACGCGTCGGTCGCACGCATCGACAGAGCGTGGAGTCCGCGATGTACGTTGCTGTTGTCCCGTTCGTAGAAGCGGGACACGGCGTCGATGACGACCTGGGGTTTATGGGCCGTCGCGGCGTTATCCAGATAGACCAGATTCTTCCCGCGGATCTGTTGATGCAGAGTCGGGAAATCGGCACGGACTGAAGACCAGTTAGGCATCGAATGATTCGTTTTCGTAGGCGCTGCTGTTTAACGAGCAGGTCGTGCCGGGAGAACGTGAAAGAGAACGAGAAACGTGTGCGGATCAGTCGGTATGACTCTCGGTCGTGGCGGGCGTCGGGTCGCCGTGGATGGCATTCAGCGCCGCATGCCAGCCGAGAGTCGCGCACTTGATGCGAGCCGGAAACGCGTGAACCCCAGCGAAGGCGCCAAGGTCGCTGATCTCCTCCGGCTCGGTGCCGCTCGTGACGATCTCATGAAACTCCGCGAAGAGTTTCTCGGCGTCCGCCGTGGTTTTTCCTTTCAGCTGAGTCGTCATCAACGACGCACTCGCTTGCGAAATCGCGCAGCCTGAACCGTCGAAATTAATCTCGGCGATCGTGTCGCCTTCGAGGCGAAGGAAGACGCTGCATTGATCTCCGCAGGAAGGATTATCCCCGTGGGCGATGCGATTGGCCGAAGGCAACGTGCCTCGATTCCGCGGACGCTTGTTATGATCCAGAATAACCTGCTGGTAGAGCTCGGTGAGATCGGCGGACATACGAGAGAGGATATTGGTTATCGCTTCTCCCGGATTGGCAACTGTGGCGTGGCTGGCGGTAAGGTGTAATTCCGCGTTGACCCATGGCGGCC